>DEQA01000307.1 GCA_002359075.1 Planococcaceae bacterium UBA3378 | reverse complement strand
AAAAGTTAATTATTTGATAGGAAAGCTAGTGTGGTGTTTGCTCATCATGCTAGTTTTTTATTTGTTTTACGTTTATCAAATCTTGCAATACTTTCCGCGTGACCGTACTATAAAATGTGATAAACTAAACTTTAACGAAA
Organism: Planococcaceae bacterium UBA3378; assembly: GCA_002359075.1. Classification (GTDB taxonomy): domain Bacteria; phylum Bacillota; class Bacilli; order Bacillales_A; family Planococcaceae; genus Lysinibacillus_B. The sequence goes on along the minus strand of DEQA01000307.1, from coordinate 17,864 downwards.
TTAAAGCCAAAGCGAGTTGAATAGATAATGGTAGCAAAAGAACAACCATTTTTACCGATATTATTAGGTTCGGATATGAACGCATACGGAATGGCACGAGCTTTTTATGAAGCGTACGGTTTAAAGCCGGTCGTCCTGGGCCGTGCCCATTTGACGCCTACACAGGATAGCCGTATTCTCCATTTCCAACAAATCGACGATCTTAACAGCCAGGAAGTATTCGTTGGGGCTATGGAAAAGGTAGCGGCACAGTATCCTGATAAAAAGTTACTGCTTTTAGCGTGCGGGGACGATTATGCGAAACTGATCATCAAAAATAAACCGACATTGCAGCAATGGTTCACAGTCCCATATATTGATGAATCGCTGATGGATCAAATACTGTTAAAAGAAAACTTCTATAAAATGTGCGAGAAGTACAATTTTAAATATCCGGGTACAACAACGGTTACAGCAAAGGATTATGAATCGTTTGTGCCGCCATTTGATTACCCGATTATTTTAAAGGCATCCAATTCCGTTGAATATTGGGCTTGTCAATTCCCGGGGAAAAAGAAGGTATTCATAGCCCATGATGAGGCGGAGAAAACGGCCATTTTAAAAGCGATTTACAGCTCCACATACCAGGATACAATGATTGTCCAGGAGTTCATTCCGGGTGACGATTCCTACATGCGCGTGCTGAATGCCTATGTAGGAAAAGACGGGAAAGTAAAGCTGATGTGTCTTGGTAATCCGATTTTAGAGGAGCATTCCCCGGAAGGCATCGGCAGCTATGCAGCGATCGTCACAACATATGATAAAGAATTGATGGACCAGGTCCGTTTCTTCCTGGAAGATATCGGATATACAGGGTTTGCCAACTTTGATATGAAATATGATGTGCGGGACAAACAGTATAAGCTATTTGAAATCAACCTGCGTAATGGCCGTTCAAGCTACTATGTGACAGCTGCCGGTTATAATTTAATGAAATATGTGGCGGATGACCATATGCTGGATATTAAGCAAAACCTGACATACGCAGACAATGAGCATTTATGGATGATCATTCCAAAAGGCGTGCTGTTTAAGTATGCCTCCAACGAAAAATTAAAATTGAAGGCGAAAAGCCTAATCCGCGATGGAAAATATACAAATTCCCTGTTTTTCAATCAAGATATGAATGTGAAACGGTGGACTAAATTGACGTTAAACAGTTTAAACTATTACCGTAAATACAAAAAATATTTCAACAATAAAGGTTTGTCTGAATAAATGAAAAAAGTTTTAGGAATTATAGGCGGCGTTGGTCCGCTGGCAACTATGCTGATCGGCGAGATGATCGTGCGCCGTACAAAAGCAGAAAAAGATCAAGAACATATTCATACGATTATCGATAATGATACGACGATCCCTGATCGTACAGCGTATATACTGGACGACTCAAAGGAAAATCCTATGCCGTATTTAGCCCGCGATGCAAAAAAACTGGCGGAATATGGGGCAGGGATCATCTGTATTCCATGTAATACAGCTCATTCATTTTATGAAGAACTGCAGCAGGCATCCCCTGTACCTGTCCTTCATATGATTCGTGAAACGGCAAAACGTGCAAAAGAGCTTGGCGCAAAACGCGTTGGCATTTTGGCGACAGACGGGACACAGAGAGCCGGCATCTATCAAAAAGCGCTGGAGGAGCAGGGAATGATACCGGTCCTTCCGGATGCTCATATCCAAAAACAGGTGATGTCTGTCATTTATGATTATGTAAAGGCTGGTCATGAGGTGACGGAAGAAATATGGACACCGATCGAGCAGGCGATGGAAGGGTGCGATTATATCATACTCGGCTGTACAGAACTTTCCATCGTCAACAAAGAGCTAAAGCTTGGCGAGCAATATATTGATTCGCTCGTTGTACTCGCAGAAGCGGCTATTACTGCCTGCGGATACGACGTGTGGGCAAACGAGCATAAGTGATTTTCACTTGAATAAGCATCATAAAAGACCTGTCGTCAAGGCAGGTCTTTTACTACGTATATATGTTACACTAAACACAAGTAAACAAAGGTAGGTATAAACCATGTCAGTTATTCAACTTTTAAATGAAACATTACAGAAGAAATGGCCATTTGATTCTGAAATGAAAATACAACAGGAAATGATTCCGGCCATGCTGGAAGGAAAAGATATCGTCGCGGAATCTCCGACAGGCTCAGGGAAGACACTTGCGTATGTGCTGCCTATTTTAAATAAGGTAGACGGTGCGAAAAAACAGACACAGGCCTTGATTGTAGCGCCATCTCAAGAACTGGCCATGCAAATTGTAGAAGTGATCCGCGAGTGGACAGCAGGTACAGACATTACAGTGCAGCAATTAATTGGAGGGGCCAACTCGGCGCGCCAAATTGAGAAGCTTAAGAAAAAGCCGACGATTGTCGTAGGAACACCAGGGCGTTTAAACGAGCTTGCGAGAAGTGGCAAATTAAAGCTCAAAGAAATTGAAACCATTGTACTTGATGAATGTGACCAATTGCTGAGCCGTGAATATAGAGTGGTAGTAAAATCATTCATCGATGGATCTGCCTGGGGACGCCAGGTTGTTGTCGTTTCTGCGACTATCACTGAGGAAATCGAGCTTGTGGCAGAACGAATGATGTTTGATCCGGTACGTATTAAAATCAAGCCGGAAGATATGGTGAAGGTAGGGAAAGTCGTTCACTCCTTTGTAAAGGTTGATGAGCGCGATAAAACAGATATGCTGCGCCGTCTGGCTAATCTAGAGGGAATGCATGGTCTTGCTTTTGTCAATAATATCGATCAAGTATTAATGAAAGAAACAAAGTTAAAATATAAGGAAGCGCCGATTGTGACCCTGCATTCTGATATGAAAAAGGAAGAGCGGAAGAAGGCGCTGGATGCTTTCCGTAAAGGGGAAGCCCGTATTTTAATTGCGACGGATATTGCAGCACGCGGTCTTGATATTGCAGGACTGACACATGTTATTCATGTGGATGTACCACGTACAATTGAGCAGTATCTTCACCGTTCAGGACGCACAGGACGTGCCGGGGCTGACGGGGAAGTCTTGACGCTTCTGTCCTATAAAGATGAGAAAACGTATAAAAAATGGACACGTGAAATTTCCGAGAAGCCGGTCCAAAAAATATGGACTCAAGGAACGTTAATAGAAGGAAATGCAAAAACGGTAGAAAAAACATTGAAAAAGGATGCGGGCAGGGAAGATAAGAAGTCTTTAAAGAAGCCGTATAAGTCAAAGGATGGGGCACCAAAGCCGAAAAGAACATTTAAAAAGGGGAAATAATGGATGACGTTTGAGGAGAAATTGTCTGCATTTGCAGAACTGGCCGTAAAGGTCGGGGTAAATATTCAACAGGGGCAGTATCTATTAATCAACACTTCAACAGCGACGCTGCCGTTTACGCGTGAAGTGGTGAAAAAGGCATATGAGGCCGGTGCAGGGCGCGTACATGTTAATTTGACTGATGATGTGTTTGAACGTGCTTTTTTTGAAAATGCACCACTTGAGGAATTTGAAAAATTTCCGCATTGGATCGTGGAGCAGCGTCGAGAAATCATCGATCGCAATGGCGCATTTTTATGGATTGATGCGGCAGATCCCGATTTGCTGAAAGGGATCGATGTGAAGAAGCTGTCAACTCATCAAAAGGCAGCGGGAGCAGCATTGGCAGGATATCGAAAGGCTGTAATGAACGATGATGTAGCATGGTCTATCGTAGCGGTACCGTCCCGGGACTGGGCGGCAAAGGTATTTCCGGACCTGCCGGAGGAAAAACAGGTGGATGCCCTATGGGAGGCGATTTTCCAAACTGTACGTATCGGTGAAGGCGATGCTGTACAAGCCTGGCGTGAGCATGTAGCTAATTTGGAAAAGCGGGCAGCGATGCTGAATGAAAAGCGCTATAAAAAGCTGCATTATAAAGCTCCGGACACAGATCTTACGATTGAGCTGCCGGAAAAGCACCTCTGGCTGACAGGGGGAAGCAAATCGCCGCAAGGAGTAACCTTCATCGCCAATATGCCGACAGAGGAAGTGTATACGATGCCTGCCAAGTACGGTGTAAATGGTACAGTAGCCAATACAAAGCCGCTTGCTTATAAAGGCAATATTATTGATCGGTTTTCCTTAACATTTGAAAATGGAAAGATCGTGAAGGCCTATGCGGAAATAGGAAATGATCTGCTGCAGCAGCTTATTACAGCTGATGAGGGGTCCAGCTATTTAGGGGAGGTAGCTCTTGTTCCACATGAATCCCCAATTTCTTCTTCCAATATTTTATACTACAATACATTGTTTGATGAAAATGCCTCCAATCATCTAGCGATTGGCGAAGCGTATCCTACTTGCTATGAAGGAGGGCGCACACTAGAAGAAGGGCAGCTTGCAGCTCTTGGTATTAATACGTCCATCACGCACGAAGATTTTATGATTGGCAGTGCGCAAATGGACATCGACGGAGAATTGGCAGATGGAACATTGGAGCCGATTTTCCGTAAAGGAAACTGGGCATTCTAATGAAAACGTTGTCTCTATAAAAAGGCTGATTTTCATTATAGTCAGCAGGTGAATCGTACAAGTAAAGCTTTTACCTACAATAAGGCGGGAGGGATGCAGGATGAAAAAGTTGTGGATTGCTCTCCTTGCATCTTTTCTGTTTACATCCAGCGCCTCAGCTAAGGAAGTATATGTTGCTCTAGGGGATTCCCTTGCAGCAGGGCAAACACCCTACACGGAAATTGATGCAGGTTATACCGATTTAATTGCCATGCAATTAATGCGTTCCGGCCGTTTGGCATCATTTACTAAGCAGCTTGCTTTTCCAGGGTATAAAGTAGGAGATGTTCTGGAGCGGATTCAGACCGAAGAAGCGCACCAACTATTGAAGGGTGCTACGCTCATTACCATTTCAGCCGGGGCGAATGATTTGCTCTCCCTCGTCTCGCATAATCCTCAAACAGGCTCTATTAGCTACTCTCAATTGACGGCTAATTTTGCTTTGAATAAGGCGCGAAAAGATTATACAGAGCTGTTGCTGCAGGTGCAAAAGCTTGCACCTCAGGCAAAGGTATATGTGATGGGATATTACTTTCCTTATACAAGTGTACATGAGCTTCAATCACAAGGCGTCAAAGAACAACTCAGTATATTAAATGAAATTTTAAGGCATCTAGCTGAGCAATCGAAAGCCGAATTTGTCCCTGTAAGCTTTGGAGAGGAAGCGGTACAGTTTTTGCCCAATCCTTCAGATGTGCATCCTAATATGGAAGGGTATATGGTGATGGCAAATGCTTTTTTTGATAAATACGGTTTGCAGAAATTAACTACAGCGGAATTGCCAAAACCAAATCCGGTAACTTTTGAAGAGCTGCTAAAGCTGCAGGAGCAACAGTACGGATCAGAAGAAAAAAGTGCGGCAGTAAAACCGATTGAAGAAATGGTAGGTTACTACGGTTATGAACGTTGGAAGCGATTCTTTCTATAGAAGGAGTCGCTTTTCCTTTTCCGGCAGAACAGAAAAATCGCCGCTTTAAGGAAAAAGCAGTAGGTTATTTCAGGAGAGTGTCAAAATAATAATTTCGAACAAAAACGGAACATATGTTTCAATTCCTGCTCGCATGTTGTATGCTAATGATAATTCAATGGAGATTGAAAGGAGGCAATGATAATGAAATTTTTTCATACAGCGGACTGGCATTTAGGGAAGCTTGTCCAAGGTGTTTATATGACAGAGGACCAACGCTATATTTTACAGCAGTTCCTGGAGGCTATTGAGAAAGAAAAGCCGGATGCCATTATTATAGCGGGGGATTTGTATGACAGGGCCATTCCACCGGTGGATGCTGTGAATTTACTGGACGATACATTGGCAGAAATTGTACTGAAGCGCAAAATCCCGGTCATCGCCATTTCCGGTAATCATGATAGTCCGACACGTCTGCAATTTGGCAGCAAGCTTATGCAAGACGCCGGACTTTATCTGGCAGGGGAAATGAAAGCGGATCTAAAACCGGTTGTGCTGGAGGACGAGCATGGAGAAGTGCATTTCCATCTCATCCCGTTTGCAGAGCCGAGTATTATTAGACAGGTATTTGGGAATCGGCACGTGTCGACCTATGATGATGCAATGAAAGAAACAATTGCACATATACAGCAAAATATGAAGCAGGGGGTTCGGCATGTGGCGGTCGCTCATGCTTTTGTGACCCCTTACGGAGAAGATGCAGAAAACACAAGTGATTCGGAGCGGCCGCTTGCAATCGGCGGTTCGGAATATGTAAACGCTGCGCATTTTGCTCCATTCGATTACACAGCGTTAGGCCACTTGCATAAGGCGCACTATGTATTGCAGGAAAATATTCGCTATGCAGGCTCGCCATTAAAATATTCATTATCCGAGGCAGCACATGAAAAAGGCTTTTATATAGTGGAGTTAGCGGCAGATGGAGCTGTAAAGGTGGAAAAGAGAAAGCTCATTCCACGGCGTGATATTCGCATTATAGAAGGAGAGATCCAGCAAATTTTAAGGCATCAGGAAAGCGATGATTATGTTTTTGTGCGCCTTACTGACCCAACTCCTGTCATCAATGCGATGGAGCAGATCCGTACGGTATACAAAAATGCGTTGCATGTAGAGCGCAAAACGATCCGACAGACAGAGATGAAGGAAAAGGGGCTTCCTAAACGTGAGAAATTGGATGACCTTTCCTTATTTCAAGCCTTTTATGGAGAAGTAACAAAACAGGAGCCGAGTGATATGATGCTGCAGCTGTTTAAAGAAGCATTAAATGAACTGCTGGTAGAAGAACGTGAAGGACAGGAGGTGGGAGCAAAATGAAGCCTCTTAAACTTATGATGCGAGCGTTTGGTCCTTATAAGGGCGAGGAAGTCATTGATTTTACTCAGCTTGAAAACCACCGCTTATTTGTTATTTCAGGAAAAACGGGAGCGGGAAAGACGACGATCTTTGATGGGATCGCCTTCGCTTTATACGGCAGCGGCAGCGGCTCCGACCGGAAGGATCAAAAATCGCTCCGCAGCCAATTTGCTGAAGATAAGGTGCATACAGCCGTGGAGCTGCTCTTTGAAGTACGTGGACGGACATACCGTGTATTCCGTCAGCTTCCTCATGTAAAAAAGGGAAGGAAAACAGCAACGGGCGAGGACTATGCGTTTTTTGAAATTGGACCTAAAGGGGAAGAAATTAAAGTAGTAGAACGGCAAAAAGCAAAGGAAATCAATACGAAAATCGAAGAAATTATTGGGCTGACCTATGACCAATTTAATCAAATTATTATGCTGCCGCAGGGAGAATTCCGAAAGCTGTTAACCTCGCAGACAGAAAATAAAGAAGCTATCCTGCGTAAAATATTCAAAACAGAACGATATGGAGACATTGCGAAAAAGCTGGAAGGGAAAAAGCAGGCTGCAGAAGAACAGGCAAAAATGGCCAAGGCGTTACGCGACCAATATATTGACCAAATTTCGGGTGCTTTGCCAATGCGTGAATCTTTATTATCGGAGCGTATAGCGGGCCATGCAAATGTTCATCAGATTTTGCAGGCACTTGAAGAGGAAAAACACTATTATGAAAAGAAAGAGCTGATAGATGAGTCTGCCTATATCGCAAGCTTCAAAGCACATAATGAGATGCAGGAAAAGTGCATTGAAGGAGAAAAATTAAATGAGCGCCTTCATACTTTACAGATAAAGCAGGGGTTGCTTTTCGAAAAGGAAAGGGAACGTCCGCTATTTGAACAGAAGAATAGAGAATGGGAGACGGCTGTAAAGGCAGCAGCCATTGTCCCGCTATATCAGGCCTGCAGTGCAACAGAGCAAGAGCTTGAGTCTGCATCTGATAGATTCATTGCTTATGAGACAGACTTGAAGCGTATTGACATGCAATTGACAGAAGCTGAGACCCGTCTGAAGCAAGAGCAGGCACGTGAACCTGAAAGGGATCGCCTGTCAATCGAGATGACGGAGCTTGAAAGAATGAAGCCTATTTACGAAGAAATTGATAAGCTTTCTCTTCACCTTCCGATACTGCAACATTCGGTTAAACAGGTGGAGCAAGAGATAATGGAAGTCACGGCTTTTTCTCAAAAAAACAAAAAGCACTTAGAAGAACAGTCCTCGCAGATGGAAGAAATCGAAAGGCAGGTTGCTATATTACCGGAGAAAATGGTACAGGAGCAACGGTTGAGAGAGATTGTCCACGGCTTTGACAAGCTGGGGAAAATGACAGAGCAAGTTGCCGCTTTGGAGTTGGATGCCGAGCAGGCAAAGGCAGCGTATGAACATGCCCGCATGCTTTATGAAGAGCAGGAGAGAAAATGGATTCACAACCGTGCATATGAGTTAGCGGTAACACTTGCACCAGGAGAAGCCTGTCCGGTATGCGGCAGTGTAGACCATCCAAATGTCCGAATCGAGGCAGAAGAGGCAATTGACAAAACGGTACTGCAGCAAATGAAGGAAACAGCAGCCCGTACCCAGCACGAGCACTCGTTAATAGTCGGCAGACTTGAAGCAGCTAAAGTACAGCTGCTTGATCAGCAACAGGAGCTGCTTGCATTAGGGGTGAACCTATCTAACGTAGAGGAATATCAGGCGCAATATAAAAAAATATCTACCGAAGTTAAAGTATTGCATAATAAAAATGGTGATCTTGCAACAGTAAAGTCACAGGTAAAGGAAATACAGCAATTTTTGGCCCGCTGCGAAGAGAAGTCAGAAGTGCTGCGCAGGAAGCATGAGGAGAAAAAGCAGGAATTCATTCAACAGCAGGCTACTTTGCAGGAAAAGCTGCGCAATATTCCGGAACGGTTAAAGACACTTGAACAGGTAACAGAAGCCTGTAAGCAGGCACAGCAAAAATTGGCTGTCCTGCAGAAAATGCTAAAAGAGGCAGAGCAGCAGTATGAACGTACCCATACTAATTTTGTGAAAGCACAGGAGGCAGTCAAGCATACGGCGGAATTAAAGCATTCACTCACGGATAAGCTGACAGCTGCAAAAGCGAAATTGCATACTGCTATTATTCAAGCAGACTTTGCGGATGAAGAAGCATTCAAGGCAGCCCAGCGGACAGCGGAACAGATGGCTGTACTAAAGCGGCAATATATGGATTTTATAAAAGACATCCATGCCCTCCAGGAATTCGTGCAGTCAGAGCAGCAGGCACTCGAAGGAAAGGAAAGAGCGGATGTAGAAGCAATGCGTAGACAGCTGCAGGTTTTAAAAGAGGCATATGAGACAGCATTTAATACGTTGAATAAGACGAGGGACTATGCTGGTCAATGTGAGTACTATACACAAAAACTTGCAGATGCAGCAGAAGAAATTGACCGTCTAGAAAAAATTTCAGGGGAGATTGTTCAGCTGTATGATGTGCTGCGGGGGAAAAATGAGCCTCGTATTTCCTTCGAACGGTATGTGCAGATGGGGTATTTAGAACAAATTACGGAAGCTGCTAACATGCGGTTACACCATTTATCAAATGGGCAGTTCAGGCTGGAATGTTCCGAACGTCAGGAATCACATGGCCGGCAAAGCGGCTTAAGCCTTGATGTATATGACGGCTACACTGGTCAGGCAAGGGATGTGAAAACCTTATCCGGCGGAGAGAAATTCAATGCCTCCCTTTGTCTGGCACTTGGTATGGCGGACGTGATCCAAAGCTTCCAGGGAAATGTCCGTATTGATACAATGTTCATTGATGAGGGATTTGGTTCACTGGATGAAGAGTCATTAGTGCGCGCGATTGATACGCTGATTGAACTACAGAAATCCGGACGCATGGTAGGGGTCATTTCCCATGTAGCAGAGCTGAAAGAAGCAATGCCTGCTATTTTAGAGGTAGAAAAGCTGAAGGAAGGGCATAGTCGTACGAAAATTATATTGAAGTAGTAGAAAGAAGATAAAAATAGGGCTGCCTGGAAAGTTTTCACTTTCCGGACAGCCCTTTCTGGGTTAACAGTTCCTTTTGTGAAAATATTCAAATCCACAGTGAAATATGCAGGAAAAAACGTTCTATAAAATCAGTTACTAGCGGCGTGTTGACGTGGAAGTTTTTGCTTTCCGATTATCCAACATCTTTTTTACAATTGGGTATACGACAGGAGCCCATTTAATAGCTGTTTTAAATACGTTTTTTATTTTCATATATGCCAGTCTCCTTCAGTTTTGTGATGATGTTTAATATATTACTTTATAAATTACCCAAAATGCCCCTTCATATAAACTTGTTAGCGGAGAACTTTTATTCCTTGGACTACATTCCAGATAGTAATGGCTAGATAAAGGACGCCGTACCCTAGTATGAATATGATCCACATCATGAATACTGTGCCGTCGTTGCTTTGCATGCCGAATAATCCGACGACAAATAATAAAATAAACAGCACAATGCCAAGTACAATCGGGATAATATGGGATAATAAGGCGCGCATTGCATGACGTTTTACTTCAGGATCGGAACTTACAAAATAAATGATGATGGGAACAATGAACGGGGCGAAAAACACACTGAAATAATTTAATGCACTTAATCCTTTGTTTGTATCCATTCTTTCCGTCTCCTTTTTATTTCCATTTAATATTATTTACGCATAAAATGTTCGGAAGTTTCATAAATTTACGTACTTGAAAAATGTATCATACTCTCGTACAATAAAGGAAATTTAAGATGTACCACAAGGGGAGCCGAGTAAGTCGGCTGAGATTGTGCACGAAATCTGCACTGACTCTTCGAACCTGTAAGTTAACACTTGCGTAGGGATGTGGATGGAAACCGACTTCAAACGATGTCAGGCTCTGTCCTGAGGTCGTTTTTTTCTATTCCACCTTCTTGTGTTCTACATCTAAGGAGGACATTAGGATGGATAAAAAGAGATTATTAATGCTTGTGGAAATTGCTGTCTTCGCGGGAATAGGGATTATTTTAGATACCCTGACAATCAGCATGCCCCAAGGAGGATCGGTCAGCTTCGTGATGGTGCCGATTGTCCTGATGGCGATTCGTTGGGGTTTAGGCGCAGGAATGACAACCGGGTTGCTCATTGGTCTATTGCAAATGATGTTTGTGCCAAAGATCTATCATTGGGTACAGGGGCTTCTCGATTATGGTCTTGCCTTTACGGTTGTCGGGCTGGCTGCAGTTGTGAGAAAGCCGTTACTTGAAGCAGCACGCCATTCGGTAAAATCAAGAATGATTCTTTATATTACAGTAGGGACAGTCATTGGAGGGCTTCTTCGCTATGCAGCGCATACAATTGCCGGGGCAGTCTTTTTTGCAGAATATGCAGGTGATCAAAATGAATGGGTCTACTCTATTATTTACAACGGAACATATATGATTCCGGCCATTATCCTAACAGCAGTAGTAGCCAGCCTATTATTTACAGCCGCTCCAAAATTATTGAAGCAAGGCTAGGCGGGTTCTGACTTTTTATGTAAAGGGTCAAGGAACTCTGCTGTGTCACGCTCAAGCTCATATGATATAGTAAGAATGGACACTTTAATCAAGAGAGGAATTTGAGCATGATTGTTAAAACACAGGAAGAGCTAGATGCATTTAAAAAAATTGGCCGAATCGTTGCTGAAATTCGCGAAGCGATGAAAGCAGCAACAAAGCCGGGTGTCACAACACGTGAGCTTGACGAAATTGCCGGCCGTATGTTTGAAGAGGCAGAAGCAGTATCAGGGCCTAAAGGGGAATACGATTTTCCGGGCTACACATGTATTTCGGTAAATCATGAGGTAGCACATGGTATTCCGGGAGATAAAGTGATCCAAGAAGGAGACATTGTAAATATCGATGTTTCCGGATCATGGAATGGTTATTTTGCAGATACGGGGATTTCTTTTGTTGTCGGGGACGGCTATGAAGAGAAAGAGAAGCTTTGCGCCGTTGCAAAATCTGCATTTGACCGGGCAATGACAAAGGTAAAAGCCGGTTCAAAGCTAAACCAAATCGGCAAAGCAGTTGAACGTGAAGCGCGTGATCATGGTTTGACAGTTATTATGAACCTGACAGGGCATGGTTTAGGACGTTCCCTGCATGAATCACCAGACCATATTTTAAATTATTATGATGCATGGGACACAACGATTATGAAAGAAGGCATGGTGCTGGCGGTTGAGCCGTTCATTTCAGCTAAGGCAGAGCATATTGTAGAAGCCGGTGATGGTTGGACATTCATTACGCCTGATAAATCATTAGTTGCCCAAATCGAACATTCTATTATTGTGACAAAAGATAAACCAATTATCCTTACTTCATTAGAGGATTAATAGCGAGCTGCGGACAGTATCAATAAGTCCGCAGCTTTTTATTATCCGTGCGGGCTAACTAGACTAAGAAGATAATTCTTTCATTCCGTATCCTTCTTTTTACAGCGGTGAAGGTGTAGTTAATCCTGCTGGGAATATACTAAAAGACGATGCGGTAATGAAGGATTGGCAGCAATCTCGTAAAAAAGGCCGTACTCTGCTGCCGGCATGTTGCTGACAGCAGGATACAGCCTACTCTTCCTTGTGCTTTTTTTCTTTTTTCTCCAGAAAGATGATTCCCGCAACCATTACACCTGATAAAAATAAGGCGGCAGCTGACACAAAAAGCTCCTCAAAGCCATTGGCAGCTGCAATTCCTATATAGCTAAATATAAAAATAGCCGGCGTAATCCGGTCAAAGTAGTGATAGCGTACATGCAGGGCAATTGCCGCTCCCACAGTAAGAAAAATCACAGCCCATAATGCATTACTTAAACCAAAGCCGTTCCATTCATAATATAAAATAATATAGCTGAAAATGACCAAAATAAAAAACAAATTCCATCCAAGCCACATTGCTATAGGTATGCGTAACGAAATAGTTTCCTTATAAAACGGGTATGTAACATACAAACCGAATAAAGAAAGGAGCTGCAGCACAAGCAGAATAAAGGAAATCGTATAGTATTCATAGTTCCACATATGGAAAAAAACGATTTGAAGACTGCAGGCAATAACGAATAAAGAAACTTGCAGCTTAGTGATGGCATAAACGGTTTGGCGATTTTGATAGGTCCGCCAAACATATAGAATAAGGCCGGTATATAAAACAAAGGAAAATAAATAGACAAAGCCAGCCGGCGATAAGATGAGCGGCAGCCGTTCGATCGCATTGATTGCTGTCATTCCATTTATCCCGATCCATAAAGCGGTCATGGAATAGGCGATCAATGCAAGTGTTATGATAGCCAGTATAATGATACGCCCCATACCTTTCTCTCCTTTCGTTAAAATTATATCCAATTATAGGTATGGCAACAAGAAATACCATTACTATCCAATATCGATTACAATAAAAATATTAAGTTTTGAGGAGTGGTTTTATGAAAACGCTAAAAAATTTAGAGTTATCAGTAGAAATGGATAAAAAATTATATAAGAAAAAATTGAAAGTACTTCAATATGAAATGTTAAACGCCCAGCAGTTTTTATTCAACAATAAAATAGGATTAATATTAGCGTTCGAAGGAATGGATGCGGCAGGAAAAGGCGGCGCTATTAAACGTTTAACAGAGCGGTTGGATCCTCGCGGCTATGTCGTTCACCCTATTTCTGCACCGCAGCCTCATGAACAGCGCTATCACTATATGCACCGATTTTGGCGTAAGCTTCCTCAGCATGGGCAAATTTCTATTTTTGACCGCTCCTGGTATGGACGGGTATTGGTAGAGCGTCTGGAGGGATTTGCGACAGAAGAAGAATGGAAGCGGGCATATAAAGAAATCAATGATTTTGAAAGTCTTTTAACTGCCGGGCATTATATTGTCCTGAAATTCTGGATTCATATCGATAAAGATGAACAACTGAAACGCTTTAATGACCGGGCCAATGATCCGTATAAAGCATGGAAGTTAACGAATGAAGACTGGCGTAACCGCGAGAAATTTGATGAGTATGTAACAGCAGCAGATGAAATGTTTGCGAAGACAGATTCAAATGCAGCGCCATGGGTTTTAGTTCCGGGTAACAATAAATACTATGCGCGCATTAAGGTGTTGGAAGAAGCACTTGCCCATATTGCAAAAGAAGCAAAACGGAGAGGCCTTGAGATTCCGAATGTCTTTGAGCCGGAGAAAAAGGAAGCACTGGCGGAGCTGGAACAGGCAGAAGGGGAAGTCGCAGCAGACCGGGAAATAAAAGAAAAGGGAACAACGAACCCTCAAAACAAAACGGAAGGAAAAAATAGATCGAAAAAGAAACGCAAATAGCCTATAATAAAAATATATTTCGGGATTCGGATTAAATGATGGATTACGTATATTTGACTGAATTTTCGTAAATAGAAAAAGAAGGGGGAGAAGCAACATGACAGCAAAATATCCAGAGGTATGGGATTTAGATGTTTTTTTTGAAGGAGGCAGTGAATCTCCTGCCTTCCAGCAGTTTATTAATGATTTACCGCAGCAGATAGAGACGCTTACTGCGCAAACAAAATCATTATCTGCAGAAGTATCAGCAAGTGAACTTCGCCGTACAATCGACCAATTAAAAGAAGTGATGGAACAAATCCTGCATGCAGGCGGTATGCTTTCCTGTCTAACCGCACAAAATACGAAAGACGTGAAAGCACTGCAGCTGCAAGGACAATTAAGTGCCATTTCAGCCAGCTATTCTCCAGCGGCTCTCCGCCTGCAGCAATTATTGGCGGAGATCGACGAGGCACGCTTTTTGGAGCTGCTTTCCTCGCCGCAGCTGAGCGAATTTACCTTTATCCTTTCAGAATGGCGTGAACAGGCAAAGGAGAGGTTATCTGAGCAAGAAGAAGCGCTTATTTCTGCCTTAAGCGTAGATGGTTACTTTTCATGGGGCCAGCTCTATAATATGTTGATTGGGGACATAAAGGTAGAGGTGGATGTAGAGGGGGAAAAGAAATGGCTGTCTGTCGGCCAGGCAGATAATTTAAGCTCCCATCCAAATGAACAAGTGCGGAAAAATGCGTTTGAGGCATTAGAAAAAATCTTCTCAGAAAAAGAAGAGTTTTTTGCCAAGACATTAAATCACCTTGCCGGTTTCCGTTTGGCAACGTATAAACAACTGGGCTGGGAGGAAGTATTACAGGAGCCTTTACAAATTAGCCGGATGAAGCAGGAAACGCTTGATGCGATGTGGAAGGCTATTTCGGATCATAAAGAGCCGTTTGTAAAGTTTTTAGAGGCAAAAGCCAATATGCTTGGAAAAGAAAAAATGGATTGGTATAACTTTGATGCACCTGTCACTGCTTCTACTGCCAAGATTTCATATCAGGAGGGGGCGGAATTCATCCTGAAGCATTTTGGAAAGTTCGGCCCCGAGCTGGAGAGCTTTGCGCGCAAGGCGTTTGAAGATGGGTGGATTGAAGCGGAAGACCGTGATGATAAACGTCCGGGCGGATTCTGCACAGGACTGCCGCTTGCACAGCAGTCACGTATTTTCATGACATACTCAGGAACAATGTCAAATGTTTCGACACTGGCTCATGAGCTTGGACATGCATTCCATACATATGCATTACGTCCAATGAATGCATTAAACCGCCGTTATGCGATGAATGTGGCAGAAACAGCCTCTACTTTTGCGGAGATGATTGTGGCGGATGCCGCTGTGAACGAAGCATCTTCCAAGGAAGAGAAAATCGCACTGCTGGAGGATAAAATTCAGCGTTCTGTTGCATTCTTTATGAATATCCATGCTAGGTTTTTATTTGAAACCCGATTTTATGAAGAGCGAAAGCACGGGATTGTTTCCACAAACCGCTTAAATGAATTAATGGAAGAAGCACAGCGGGAAGCATTTGCAGGTGCGCTAGGTGAAACGCACCCGCACTTCTGGGCATCTAAAATGCACTTCTATATTACAGGAGTACCGTTCTATAACTTCCCGTATACATTTGGCTATCTATTCTCATTAAGTATTTATGCCAAAGCCAAGGAAGAAGGGGCGGCATTTGAAGAAAAGTACATGGCGCTGCTTCGTGATACAGCGGTTATGACGGTTGAGGATCTGGCAATGAAGCATCTGGGAGAAGACATTACGAAATGCGAATTCTGGGAGAAGGGCATTGCGCTCTGTGTGAAAGATGTTGAAGAGTTTATTCAGCTTATTTCGAAAGAAGGGTGATCGGGTAGTGAGGCTTGACGGAGAAAAATGCTGCTTGCAGACGTTCACAGAATCGGATGCGAAAGATCTCGCAGAGCTTTTGTTGAATAATAAACACTTTTGGTCGACGTATGAGCCTATACACCGGGATGATTTCTATACTGAAGAAGCACAATATAAAAAAATTCTTGAAGGAATACAGCTGCTGGCATTGAATCGGGAATTTTCCTTTGGAATATATGATAAGGAATCGGATCGATTGGTCGGTCACATCTCTCTTTATGCTATTAAACGTATGCCGTATTCAAGCGCCTTTATCGGGTATTCGATGGATCAACATTTTGTAGGCAGAGGAATTGCTACAGAAGCGGTCAAACTCGTTTTGGATTTTGCGTTTATCTCACTCAAGCTGCACCGGGTAGAGGCGTATATAGCACCTGCAAATACCCCTTCTATACGGGTAATAGAAAAAGCCGGCTTTGTGAGAGAAGGCTTGCTGAGAAAGCTGTTGCATATTAACGGGGAATGGGTAGACCATTATATGTATGCAATTTTACAGGAAGATTATTTACAGCAAAAAAATGATGGCGCCGTATAAAACGGCGCCATTTTAAATGGAAACTATTTTCTCATCTAAAAAGAAAATACAATAGAATCTATTCCTATATAAGCGTTCTTACAGGTTTTCATTGCCATTGCTTATTAAATCAAGGCGTCCTGTACTTGGGTCAATGAGCAGGCCATGAACAGGCACACTCTTTGGCATAAGCGGATGTGTACGAACGAGGTCTACACTTTTTAGGACGCTTGTTTTCACATCTCCAAAACCGCGCAGCCATTCACGTAAATCGACAGCAGAATAAGTGATTGTATCAATTGTCTCTTGCTTGATACCGCGTTCAATCATATGACCAAGCATAACATCGGGATCAACAGCGCTCATTCCGCAATCATAGTGTCCAATGATATATACTTCATCTGCTCTCAGCTCATAAACAGCTACGAGTAAACTTCTCATGATCCCACCGAATGGGTGATTCACGATTGCACCGGCACTTTTAACAATCTTCATGTCACCGTTATGCAAGTTCATTGCTTTAGGCAGCAGCTCTACTAACCGTGTGTCCATACAGGAAAGGACAACAACCCGCTTATCTGGAAACTTTGTCGTGATGAATGGTTCGTATTTTTTCTCCTCTACGAACGATTGATTGAAACTGAGAATATCGTGTAATAAAGACATAGATGAATCCCCTTTCTTTTACCTGCTATTATTGTAGAATAAAAGTAAGAGAATTCAAACGATAAAGTCACAAAACAGTTGAAAATTTGTAAAAATAACGACACTATTTAGTTGGATGGAAAAATCGTGCAAAATCGTACACAGCAATTCCAGCGTTATAAGGACAATGAAAAAGACAGCTGCGGAGTACGCAGCTGTCTTAATAAACTTATTTGTGAGCGTTGGATTTCGAATCAATACGCACTGAATCGTGTGATTGTAACCCTACACGTAAAAAGTGGATAAAGAACATTAAGCAAATAAGAATGACGCCGGAGAATCCTAATACTGTTGTATAATATTCCGGGAAATTTGGATAATGCATTGTCGAATAACCCCTTCCTGAAAATAAGATAATTCTTACAATTAATTATACCTTAAGTAAATGGGCAATTGATAGGTTTATTTAAGGAAGCTACGTAATTGTGA
>DEQA01000158.1 GCA_002359075.1 Planococcaceae bacterium UBA3378 | reverse complement strand
ACGGATCCAGCCGCCACGCGGGCTGGAAGGGCAAAAAGTCGTTCAAAAAAATTGTGCAAATTTGTGCACTATTGTGCATTTGTATAGTGAAAAAAATATAGCAGAAAGTATACTTAGCGCCTTGTGGGCTACGTTAACTTTGCAGGAACATTTGGAAATGAAAAAAATCAATAAAGAAGATTCTAAAAGAACCTTTTTACGTGGATGGTTGCGATTTCTTCGTAGCGTTGAGAGAGCTAAGAAAAAAAAGCCTGCGCAAGAGAAAAATGGTAGTCTTCGTTTTTCCGATGAAACAACTCCTGTCCAAAACCAAGTCGCTACGTTCATTGAAAATATATCGATTATAAAAGAGTATGACTCATCAATTCTTCGTCGTGACGCAGAGAAGATATTAATACCTAAATATTTTGACTTATATGACAATCCAGAGAAATCTCTGCTATTTATTAGTGCAGCCACAAAATTAATTGCAAGAGGTAAATGGAAATCATATATTTTTGATTACAAGAAAAACAAAAAACACTGTCTTGGTCTTGAGTGTCTATTAGGTGTTGCTCTTACAGCAGCAAGGCAAAGTAATATAAATTTCAAAGATACGATGATTCAGATTAATGGTATCTACCCTAAAGATGAACAGTATCTTGAAATTATCAGGGATGTCGGGCTTGTAAAAGAGATTAGTAATGCTGCACCAGGTAAAGTTCTGGACTCTACTGAAGCATCGAAAAAAGCGAATCCGAAGAAACGAATCTTCTCTGCTGATAGTATCGGAAAGGAGAATGCTTCTGCCTTTGCCCATGACAGAAAAAATGTCACTGCTGAAAAATTTACCGCATACATAAACGAATGCTTAAATGATCATAATTTAAAACTTGTACATGAGGCAGAAAAGCATTTAACTTCCTGCATGGGGGAACTCCTTGATAATGCGGAGCGGCATTGTGGGTTAGAGCAACGCCCACGCTGGTATTTGAGAGGTTTTGTTAATAATAACGTACGAAACCCCATATGTGAGTTGGCTGTTTTCAATTTTGGGAAAACTATCAGCGAAACTTTTGATAATTTACCTGAGGATCATTTTTCATTAAGTCAACAAGTTAATCCATACATAAATAAGCATATTAAGAAAAAGGGTATGTTTAAGGAAGGATTAACAACAGTAGCGGCCTTGCAAGGGCGGGTGAGTTGTAAAAACGAGAAAGAAACTGACAGTTCTGGCACCGG
This sequence comes from Planococcaceae bacterium UBA3378, assembly GCA_002359075.1. Classification (GTDB taxonomy): domain Bacteria; phylum Bacillota; class Bacilli; order Bacillales_A; family Planococcaceae; genus Lysinibacillus_B. The sequence goes on along the minus strand of DEQA01000158.1, from coordinate 1,923 downwards.
AACAATTGAATTATTGAAGTTATTTCAAGATATGCATGATAATCTTAAAAAAATGGGAAGAGATATTAAAGGTGGGATAAAAATGACTTTAATATCTGGTAGTACTCATATTAACTTTGATGGATCATATAAATTAAAGCAAAGGTTGGTTAATGACGAGGAAAGTGACATTTTTACTTACCCTTTTAATGATGTAGGGCTTGAATCTGAACCGGATCGCAACTATCTTAAGCGTATGAAGGATGCTCGATTTCCTGGAGTTATGATCAATATTCGTTTTCCTCTACCAGAAAACGCCACCCAGCGAACTTGAGGACAGGTACATGAAAATGGCTGACATCACCATAGATTTCAATAAGTTAGTAAAAGATAGTAACAAGAAACTTTTTGCTGGACGTTCTAATGGGCGCCAGGCCTATGATTACTTTAATATAGGGAAATTTTGCACAACCAGTAATGATAGATTATATCTATTGATCCCCAAGGGAATTGTTGTATCAAGCTCATACTTTCTAGGTATGCTTGAAACGGTTTTGCCGAAATTTTCTTCGCCTAGCGAATTTTATAGTCGCACTGTACTTGATGGTCGTGAATATAAAGAAGGTATGCTTTCTGAATTAGATAGAGCTGTAAGGAGAGGCTTACATAAAAATGTTCCCTTCTTTTAAAAATATTTTTCAAATCAAAATGACAGCGCTGTCTGTCATTTTTTTTATATTCCCCGCAGCTTGCTCTGTGACAGATTTTTCCAATAAAGAAAACATTGAATGTAATGAGTCACTTTATCCAAACACGCCTTTTTATATTTCCGATTCAGGACTTAGTGGTATATCATCACCGTTTTTGTTATCCGGAAACCCGAATGATGGCTTGATGTTTTGTGAAAAGGCAAACGACACCTTTCATAAGTTATCTCTGGCAAGGGATAACAAAAAAGATTTATTTGCTAATTATTTCAAAGATGTTCCAAATTCCCATGATATATATAATATTGTAAAGGTTCCGGAAAATGGTCCAGAGTGGATTTCTATTGGCATCTCTTTATTTGCCTTAGTTTCATCCTTTGTTATTCCTTATGTTCAACATAGAAAAGAACGTAAAGAAGCTATTAATGAAGGATATTGGGTAAGAGAAGTAATTATGCCTAAAATTAATGGGTTGGCATTCGATGTTGTGCAAAGTTTTAAAAACTCCATGGCATTATCAGAAGAGGAGTTTCTTAGTGTATTCAGTAATACTCTTTTACCAAAACTAGGAGAGTTACGGGATTCATTATATTTGTTTAATAGTTTTCCAGAATTAAATGCAGATATTGAAAATCTAGAAAGTATTTGTGACTCCTTGGAGGAAGAAGTTTCCAATCATATAGACTCGCCTAATGAAATAAGAATTTCTGATATATCTATGTTTCATTCCAAATTAATACAGAAATTAATTTTACTTCATAAGAAGATAGGTTGATTTTCAAGGCCTCCTTATTCCTAGGGCGGCCTTAGCTCTATATTTCTATCGTGTTCGATGCAATAAACTGATTTTTTTGCGAGCATGTTTAGTGGTTTCATTGATTCTCTGTGCGTGCTCTGCGTCGCGGATGGCGCGCAGCATGTCAGAAAGTACGGTAACTGGTGTTTTCATGGTGTTCTGGTCTTGCTGAAGTGTGGATGCCAGGCGTGCGGCGGCTTCAGGGTCTGATGCCTCTAGTTGTTCCAGATAGCTGGCGACCGGGTTATGGCGGATCTCCGTGCTGCTTACGCCGTGATTACGACTCAGGCGTTGCCAGAGCTGCGTGATTCGGCTGTCCGGGCGGGTATCCGGTTTGCGTACAATTTCAAATCCCTGCGGTGTAATGATGCTGCCGCCAACGTACAGACTGCCGCCCCGTAACAGGTGCTGCATCTGCTGTTCACCGATATGCAGGCCGAG
>DEQA01000325.1 GCA_002359075.1 Planococcaceae bacterium UBA3378 | reverse complement strand
CGCTGATCCATCGACATATACAGACCCGTTCACTGAAGGCGGCACATACAATAAGCCGGAGTTTGCAGAAGGCTACACAGATAGTAACGGAACATCAACGTATCAAAACTTAGTTGATGCAGCCAAAGCAGCAGTAAATCCGGAAGAACGTTATGAATTATTTGCAAAAGCAGAGGCTTTCTTAATTGAGGAAGCATTCGTCATTCCTTATGCAGTTGGCGGCAGCGGCTATGAGGCGTCAAAATTAAATCCATTAGAAGGGCAGTACTCTCCGTTTGGTGTGACAGCTGAAAAATTCAAAGGGCAAACCGTATTGGAAGAACCAATGAGTAATGATGAGTTCAAAAAAGCGTTAGCCGAGTGGGAGCAAAAGCGTGCGGAAGCTTTAGCAGAAGCAGCAAATTAAGAACGACAAAAAATGATTAGCAGCAGCTTGCGGCTAATACTGATTATTCATGACGAAGGAGATGATCGGAATGAGATATTTCCGCATCTCCTTCCTTCTTTCTCATTCTACTACTAGTTTGGAGGTTAAACGCGATGTTTTGGTACATAGGAAAGCGGTTATTACAATCGATTTTGACACTATTCATTATTATCACGATTGTGTTCTCATTACTGCGCTTAATGCCGGAAGAAGGTTATTTAGGGGCCGCTGCCGAGAAAATGTCTGTGGAGCAGCAGGAGGTTTATTTAACGAACTTAGGGTTGCGTGATCCATTAATCGTGCAATTGGGCAACTTTTACGCAGATTTATTTCACGGGGATTTAGGCAAATCCATTACGTATCGTACGGATGTCCCCGTTACAACGATTATCGGAGAGAAAATGATGTATTCCCTATTATTCGGTCTCGGTGCAGTCGCTCTGTCGCTTCTTTTCGGGGTGCCGCTCGGTATTTTGATGGCCCAAATGAAAGGTCGCTGGCTGGACCGGTTAGGCACCGGCTACATCGTCTTTGTTGTTGCTGTCCCGGCAGCAGTCTACTACTTATTCATTCAAATGTATATTACCGGCATTTTTAAATTGCCGATGCTGTTTGATGAGTACAATCCAATCAGCTGGATTTTACCGCTTTTATCCATGGCCCTGGCCCCTACCGCTTCTTATGCGATGTGGATGCGGCGCTATATGGTCGATGAACTGAACAAAGACTATATTAAGCTGGCCCGTGCAAAGGGTGTAAAAGAGCGGACACTGATGTTCAGCCATGTATTACGGAATGCCTTTATTCCACTGGCACAATACTTACCGGCAACGATTTTATTTACCATTACAGGCTCCATCTATATTGAATCGCTGTATTCCATCCCCGGCATGGGCGGACTGCTCGTTGATGTTATCCAGCGCCAGGACAATACGGTCGTTCAAGGGCTTGTACTCGTCTTTTCATCCCTTGGCATTATTGGTCTCATTTTAGGTGATATCGCCATGGCACTTGTCGATCCGCGGATTAAATTAGGCAAAGGAGGGAGTGTACGCTAATGGGGATCTTTACAAAGGAAATTGACAATATTTCAGACAAATCAAGTGAAGAGTTATTTCAGTTTGCTGTAGCAGACGATGCGAAAGCGGAAGAAACCGCTTACTCCAATTACTCCTATTGGCGTTCAACATGGAAATCCTTTTTGAAAAACCGGCTCGCTGTGTTTTTATTAGCAGCTGTTTTTATTATCGTGGCATTTACCATTTTACAGCCTGTATTTCCGGGACAAAAATCGCCGACAGAAATCTATTTGGATGCTGACACCGGATCACAGGCACGGAATATCGCACCCGGCGCTGAGTTTTGGTTTGGCACGAACTCCATTGGGCAGGATTTATGGTCCCGTATTTGGGCCGGTACCCGTACCTCTTTATTTATCGGTTTTATTGTCGCATTGGTCGAAGCGGTTGTTGGCATTACTATCGGTACGCTTTGGGGCTTTTCCCGCAAGCTTGAAATGCCGATTACACAGCTTTATAACGTTGTAGATAATATCCCGACGACAATCGTCCTGATTTTAATGTCTTATATTTTACGTCCGAGCATTTCCACGATTATTATCGCGATGTGTATCACCGGCTGGGTGGAAATGGCCCGTTTTATCCGAAATCAAATTGTGATCCTGCGGGACCGCGAATACAATTTAGCATCGAAATGCTTAGGAACGCCCAGCTACCGCATCATTCTGCGGAACCTATTACCGTACTTAATTTCGGTCATTATGCTGCGGATGAGTCTAGCCATCCCGTTTGCCATTGGCGCAGAAGTATTTTTAACGTATATCGGTCTCGGTTTGCCGATCAGTGAGCCTTCATTAGGAAATCTTATTAATGAAGGACGTGTACTGATGATGTCACCGGACTTACGTTATCAGCTGATTTTCCCTAGTATTGTGTTAAGTGTCATAACGATCGCCTTTTATATTATCGGGAACTCATTTGCAGATGCGGCAGATCCAAAAAATCACGTATAAAGGAGAATGATGATGGAAGCAAATCATCCGCAGGAACGTATATTATC
>DEQA01000219.1:9377-10987 GCA_002359075.1 Planococcaceae bacterium UBA3378 | reverse complement strand
ATTGTGAAAGAACGGTGGACACAATATCCGCAATTCCAGGTGACAGTGGATCAGCTGCAGGATACAAAGCCATCTACAGCGACACAGGGAGCGCTGATCTCGGTGTTCCCGGAATCACGTGAGCATATCGTAACAGCGATTGAAGAGCTGTACCAGGGCGGAGATCCGCAGGCAGTGCTCGACAAGGCAGCTGAATCTACAAACCGCGCCATCGAAATTGCCAACAAAACGAGCGGGAATTAACTGCAGGATAAATATATAAGTTGAATAATTGATTTCCAGTAGTATTTGAATGATTCATTTGCGCCTGTCACGCTGCAAGAGCGTGGAGAATGAGACCCCGCAAGAAGGGTGAGGGGGAATGAATAAAGGCTAAAAGCGCCACGTCGTGTGGCAACGCCTTTAGGACCAACATCGTGTTGGCCTGGAGCTCAGGCGGAACGTGCAGCAAGTGCCAATGATGTAGGGGAAATTTAATTCAATATATATAGAATAGAAAATGGATAAAGTAAATACTATTGATAAGTGGATACGGAAAAAGCGGGAGGCAGGGCTAATATTATTTAGCACTGTCTTTCTTGTTTTAGAAAGTCTGATTACTTTTGACACGAATGGGTAATCATTTGTTTTTTCCTGTATACTTGAAAGATAGGAAACTTCAAAATAAGTGAGGGCAAAAAGCATAATATAAGACGTTCATCTAATTTAAGGTGCTACGTAAAGTAGAAAGGCGGCTATACAAACATGGGTCATGAAATGGATATAAGGGAGCATAGCGAGGAGCAGATCATCTATTTAAGCTCTCCTGTAATCGAAACATTAGCACTGTTCAGCTCGCTGATCCAGGTAAAAAATGATTTTTTATCTGAGGAGAGAGAACAGTTAGAAGAGGCTCACCAAAACAATTTTGCCGTTGTCCAATTAAAAAAATTACCAGACTACAGTGTCTATAATCTTTTTAATTTCTTCATTCCTATACCCCATTTCTCTTCTGTAGAGTTGTTTGCCGAAAGTGTAAAACGCATGGCACCCAGCAAATTTCTCTATTATTTTTGGGGGGAGGATATCCCATTAGAAACAGTAATAAAGCTGTGGGAAAAACCGAAGATGATTTGGGAGCTAGAAAGCAATTACTACTGGCAGACAGACGAGGTAAGGGGACGTTATGAACAATGGCTTCCACAGTTGGAACGTTTTAAGAATGAACTGGCAGATCTTTTAGTGAGCATTTCGCAAACTACCGTATTTCAAGGAATGTGGCAGGAGCGGAAGCCGCTTATGGAGGCGTCGATCCGGGAGCTGCAGCAATTGTCGATGCCTTCTCTATCGTTAGCGCAATATGTAATGGGAAAAACCTTTAGACGTACAAGCTTGTACAAAATGTATTACTTTATTCCGAGCTACTGCATGACCCCGGCACGTGTCCGTATTTTCAATGAATCGGTGTGCATAGTGATTTATGGCTGTGCCAACGCCTTGTCAGATGAACGGGAATCAAGCGAGGAGCTGGCGATCCGCTTAAAAGCACTGGCAGATCCGAACCGTCTGCTCATTCTTCGGCTGCTGGCTGTCAAAAAAGAATACGGAGCAAAGCTGGCTGAATATATCGG
>DEQA01000219.1:399-9313 GCA_002359075.1 Planococcaceae bacterium UBA3378 | reverse complement strand
ATCGGCACGATTAAATATTTTGCAGTGGACAAACAACAGGTGACAGAGATGATGGAAAGTTTACAGCATCTTATTGGAGAATAAGGACGATTTTTCACCTGAAAAGGAAGGATTTATTACAATATATACGAAAGGAAGGGTCTTCACCCTGCCGCCAGCATAGCGATTGACTGCTATGCTTTTTTTATTGTTCCAGGGTGCAAATAGGTATCGCATAAAAATTTGCTTGCTTAACATATAAGAGAGAGCTTTGCACTGTTTCTTTCCTCCCTTTAACTCCAACCGTGAAAGTCTTCAAAAAGAAAATAAATCAAATATTGAAAATAATTCCATTTACATTATAATCATATTATAAGACATTTATCTAATTTAGAAGGGGGTATGGTTATGAATGTCATAGAGGTGAAAAATATTCAAAGAATATACGAAACGAGCAGCGGAGTTTGGAAGAGGAAACGAAAACAAGTAGAGGCCGTTAAGGGTATTTCATTTGAAGTGAAAAAAGGAGAGGTATTTGGTTTGCTCGGACCAAACGGGGCAGGGAAAACGACGATTATAAAAATGCTGACAACGATGCTGATCCCTTCAGGCGGAGCCCTTTCTGTACTAGGGCTCGATCCTGTGAAACAATTCAAGGCGCTGCGACCGCGCATTAACTTTATTTTGGGTGGGGAGCGGAATTTATACTGGCGGTTGACCGCCTATGATAATTTGGCCTATTTTGCCGATCTTTATAAAATTCCAGGGGAGGTTCAGAAAAAAAGGCTGCCGGCACTTTTGAAGCTGGTCGGGTTGGAAGAAGTTGCTCACCGGCGGGTTGAAACATTTTCAAAAGGAATGAAGCAACGGCTGCAGATTGTGAGAGGGCTGCTGAATGAACCGGAAATTTTATTTTTGGATGAACCTTCTATTGGGCTGGATCCAGTTAGTGCGCGCAAACTTCGTGAGATCATTATGGAGCTGAAGAATACCGGCACGACTATTCTGTTAACTACCCACTATATGTTTGAAGCGGATGATTTGTGTGATCGTATCGCCTTCATAAAAAACGGCAGGCTGATAGCAGTAGATACCCCGCAAAATTTGAAAAAGCAGACAGAGCATATTTCTGTTATTGACTGTAGGCTGGCTAACTGCACGAAGCAGGAACTGGAGTCTTTAGTAAACAGGAAAGAGATGGGGGATTGGGTGCTTCGTGAAGAAGACAATGTTTTGCATGTCCGCATTCCCGCCCAGGAACCCGAGCGTATTGTTCCGCTTTTATACTCATTGTTTCATGGAAGAATACAGGACTTGGCAATCACCAAGCCGACGCTTGAGGATGTCTACGTATCTTTAATAGAGGAGGCAGTAAAATGAAAGGCAACTTTCATGCATTTTTACATTCAGTCATTGTACAGATGAAGCTGTCTATGGCACGGCCGATGTTCCAGTTTGTCATTTGGCTTTCTCCACTTTTTTACGCGACGATTACTTACTTTATTTACAAGGACAGGCCGGCAGAAGAGGTGTTCCGGTATGTGGTGTTAGGTTCGGGCTTCATGGCATTGTGGACATCCATCGTTTATTCGTCTGCAAGCGATATCGGCAGGGAGCGTTTTTATGGTACGCTTGAAAATCTATTTGTCGCTCCGGCATCTTTTTCCCTCGTTCTGTGGGGGAAAATTATTGGGAATACATTATGGGGTTTTCTTTCGATGGCGCTTTCATTCGGCTATTTAACGTTTATTTTTAAGGTGGAAATTCCTATCCCAAATGTAGTTCTTCTCGTCCCAGCAGTCATCATCGTCGTAGCGTCTATTTCTATCTTTGCTTTTGTGATGGCGATGGTTTTTACGCTTTCGAGACAGGCAGAAGCACTGATGAATTTTATCGAATACCCGGTCTTTTTAGTCTGCGGATTTTTATTTCCAGTATCTATATTGCCGTCTTGGGTACAGCCAATATCGGCACTCTTGCCCCCTACATGGGCGATTGGGCTTTTAAGGGAAGTGACGAATGGTGGAAGTACGTTCTCGGAGACAGGTATAGCATTTGGCGCAGCTGCAGCGATCACGGTTTGCTACTGCGTACTGGCTGTCATTTGCTACCGGGTGCTTGAACAGAGGGCGCGCATAGACGGAAAGTTAGGGGTGTACTAAATGGAGGCATATAAACGTTTTTACAGGCAGGCAGTTTTATCATACAAAGGATTGTTCGGTTTTCTTAACCCGCGGACTTATCTCCTTGTCATGATATTAAACCCTCTCAGTCAACTATTATTTTTCAGTATGCTTGCGAGCCATATCTACGGAAAAACGGAGCTTGCCGGCTATATTGCAGCTAACGCCCTGTTGCTATGTGTGATGAGTTCTGTATTCGGGATGATGTCGGTCGTTATGTCCGATCGCGGGATGGGCACATTGCCGCTTGTCATGGCCACGCCCTTTAATAAGGCACTTTTATTTTTTTCACGCTCTGTTCCACATATAGTAAACGGTATATTAACAGCATTTATCGGCTTGCTGTTCGGTATCGTTTTATTCAAGGTGCCTATTTCTCTTTCGGTTATGCCATTCCTTTTATGTATCTGGCTCGTTTCTATTTTTTCCGCATGCGGCCTGGGTCTGATTATTGCCTCCTGCAGCCTATGGACGTCTTCCATGCATCTGATTTCCAACCTGATTGCAAGCTTACTGCTTTTGGTAAGCGGGGCAAATTATGCCCTTTCAGTCCTGCCTGGCTGGCTTGCCGGCGTTGCGGAGGTGTTTCCGCTAACAAGAGGCGTGCACCTGACAAAGGCACTTGTTAATGAAGCGGATAGCTCAGCATTTATCCGCCTGCTTACGGAAGAGTTTTTGCTTGGTGTCCTGTTATTTATGCTCGGCCTTCTCGGCATCAAGCTGGCTGAGTATTTAGCGAGAAAAAAGGGCTCTGTAGAATTAAGCTGATACTCATAACCAACATAAAAAGGGGCTGTGTTACAAGTCATATTGACTGTTAACACAGCCTCTTTTATCATATATCCGCGGTGACATTCACTATCCGCTCTGTAAAGAGGGTGTGCCGTCTTTTATTTGTTGATTTAATCATACAAAATGTTATATAAAATATCCGGGCGATCAGTAATAATGCCATCGACATCATATTTAATCAGCTTTTTCATAGCTCGCGGCTTGTTAATTGTATAGACATGCACCTTCAAATGCTGCTTATGGGCTGTTTGAATGAGGCTTTCCGAAATGGCTTCTTGATGGACGATAATACCGTCTGCATATTGTTTCACCTGCTGCAGCTTTTCTGCCGTTAGATCACTTGTGGTTTCTTTGGTGAATAATTGAAATAGCTGAAGAGAGCTGTTTTGCATATGAAGCAGGCGCAGGCTTTTTTCGGAAAAGGATTGGATAATAATTGATTCATCGTTCAGCCGGTCTGCTGTTTGCAACTCTTTTAACAGCGTCGCTTCCACTCCGTTCCGCCTGTTTTTTGTTTCAATGTAAAGCTGCCTGTCAGGATATTTTGCCAGCACGTCCTGCAGCGTAAGGATGGAGGAAATACCGAATTCATTTTTCCTCTTCAGTAATTGCAGTTCCGCATATAGATAGTCCTTAATCGCACGCCCGTCGCCATAGGAGGGGATGGCATCATGTTCAACGACCAAAACGTCGTCTTTCGTCATCTGCATATCGAACTCCAAATAGTCTGCCCCTTGCGCCAGTGCAAGGTCATAGGATTCAAAGCTATTTTCGATTGCATAGTAGGAGGCCCCGCGATGAGCGATGATCAAAGGTTTGTTCGAGAATGGGTTGTGGAACATCAATAACAATACAATAGCTGCTAGAATAATAGATAATAGTAAATGCCATTTTTTCAATCCCCTCAGCGCCTTTCAAAATAATAGCTTGCCTATATGATAATTTGTAAAAATGCTATTCGGATAGGCTATAATAAATAAAATAAAGGAGGCATTTTCATGATCCGTATCGGATTAACAGGATGGGGAGATCATCCGACGCTTTATTCAGAAGTGACATCTGCCCGTGATAAATTATTTGACTATAGCGGCCATTTCCCAGTTGTTGAAGTAGATACTTCATTTTATGCGATTCCTAACCGAGTAAATGTGGAAAAATGGTGTAATGAAACACCTAAAAACTTTCAATTTGTCTTGAAGGCCTATCAGGGAATGACGGGCCACCTGCGGGATGATTTGCCATATGAAACGAGAAATGATATGTTCAATGCCTTCATCGAATGTGCGGAGGGTTTTCGGCAGCACGGAAAGTTAGCGATGGTTCTCGTCCAGTTTCCGCCTTGGTTTGATTGCTCTGCAAAAAATGTGCAATATATTCGTTATGTGAAGCAGCAGTTAGCCATGTTCCCGATTGCCATCGAATTTCGTAATCAAACATGGTATGCCGGTGAAATGAGAGAGAGGACGCTTCAATTTTTGCAGGAGCAGGGCCTGATCCACACCGTTTGTGACGAACCGCAGGCAGGAAGCGGTTCTGTGCCGCTTGTTCCTGTAGCGACTTCTGATAAAGCGCTTCTGCGCATTCATGGACGGAATATTCATGGATGGCGAAACAGCGGGAACAATCAAAATTGGCGCAAAGTCCGCTTTTTATATGACTATAATGAAGAAGAGCTGCAAGGGCTGGCTGCCTATATCCGCACGCTTCAAAATCAGGCAAAGGATGTCTATGTACTATTTAATAATAACTCGGGAGACCATGCCGCGCCAAACGCAAAACGGATGCAGCAAATCCTAGGTTTGGAATTTGAAGGCTTGGCACCGAAACAATTAAAAATGTTTGAAGGAGAATTTTAATGGTGTTTTTTGTGCTGTTTAGTATAGCAGTCATATCAGGAATTGTGGGAGCCCTTGTCGGTTTAGGGGGCGGCATTATTTTAGTGCCTGCCACGTTGTATATCGGAAATGAGTTAGAACTTATAGAAGGGATTACACCTCAAACAGTTGTTGGCTTATCCGTTATTATGATGATTTTTACAGGGCTTGCTTCCACTCTTACTTACATGAAGAAAAAAACCGTTGATTTTAAGTCTGGCTTTCTTTTCTTTATCGGAAGTGTGCCGGGGGCTGTCTTTGGTGCCTGGATTAATAAGGGCTTGGTTTTATCTTCGTTTAATCTTTATTTTGGCATTTTCCTTATTATGATCGCCATCATTTTGATGGTACGTGATAAGCTGAAGCCGGTAAAATGGTTTGTTGAAAATGGCTGGAAGAGGGAATATAAGGACGAGAAAGGAAATAGTACGGTTTACGGATATCCCATTTGGTTTGCTGTTTTATTGACCTTTTTCGTAGGCTGTGTATCAGGCCTTTTTGGTATAGGCGGTGGAGCAATCCTTATGCCGGCTATGCTGATCTTATTCCACTTTCCGCCTCATGTTGCGGTGGCAACAAGCATGTTTTTAGTATTTTTAACGGCTCTTGTGAATTCAGCGAGTCATATCATGCTTGGGAACGTTCCGTGGATGTATACACTTCCTGTCATCCCTGGTGCATATATTGGGGCGAAACTAGGGGCGGCCATTAATCACAAATTAAAGTCTACTGCGTTAGTATACGTGCTGCGGATCGTTTTATTATTAATGGGGGTACGTTTAATTTTGGAAGCGTTATTTTAGAAAGGGGCGGCGATGGTGCTCGAAAAAATTCATATATTTCATACAAATGATTTACATAGCCATTTTGAATATTGGCTGCGTATGCAAGCCTTTATAAAAGAGCAGCGCCAGTTGTTGGCGGGCAGGGGAGAGGCAAGCTTTCTGCTGGATGTCGGCGATCATCTCGACCGTTCCAATATTTTTACGGAGGCGACGCTCGGTAAAGGGAACGTAGAACTGCTTAATACCGCTGCATATGACGCGGTAACAATCGGAAATAACGAAGGCATTACACTGGCTTTTGATGATTTATGCGCTCTTTATGAAGAGGCTGATTTTGATGTTGTGGTTGCCAATCTTCAGGCGCTTACAGGGGAAAACCCGAGCTGGCTGAAGCCCTATACTATTTTAACGACAATGCATGGCACAACAATCGCGGTAATTGGAGCAACTGCTCAATATGATGTCTTTTACCGAACGCTGAATTGGAAAGTGACAGAGCCGCGAAAAGCGCTTATTTTACTCGTTCAAAAACTGCGGCAGGAAGTGGATATGATTGTTTGTTTGTCACATCTTGGCATTTCAGATGATGAACTATTGGCAAATGAATGTCCGGATATTGATGTTATTTTCGGCGCCCATACGCATCATACGCTGCCTGAAGGAAAGGTTGTCAATGGCGTCCTGTTGACAGGCGGCGGCAAGTTTGGCCAGTATACAGGACATTTAACGATTTCCTACAGCCATACAAAAAAACAGGTTGTATCACTTGATGAGCAATTGATTGAAAATGGGCAATTGGCAACGGTACCGGGGGAAGCGGAATTTCTTTTCGGTCTCTCCCAAAAAGGCAGCTCCTTAATGAGCGAGCCGGTCATTCAATTGCCTAAAACGTATTATAAAGAATGGTTCCACTATTCGCCGCTTTCTGATCTATTTGCAGAAGCAGTATTTGACTATACGGGTGCCGACTGCCTCCTGTTCAATGCGGGAATTTTTGTGGAAGACTTAAAAAAGGGATACGTCAGCCCGTATGATATGCATAAAGTTTTGCCGCATCCGATCAATCTATGCGTCATTGAGTTAACGGGAGCAGAGTTAAAAGAAACGTATGTACAGGCACAAAATGAGGAATGGTGGCAGATGCAGCTGAAGGGCCTTGGTTTCCGGGGCGTCGTATTGGGCAAGCTGCTGCTGTATAATTTGAAAATGGACCGGCAGCGACAGCTGTTTCTTAACGGGAAATTGGTTGTACCTTCCCAAACCTATACATTAGCAACTCTTGATTTATTTACGTTTGGTTACTTTTTCCCATCTTTTAAAACTGCAAATAAACATTATTATTTACCTGCCTTTTTAAGGGATATACTCCTTTCTTACTTAAAGAAATCAAAAAATTAACAGGTCATCTTTTCTATTTAAGTAAATCAGATTATAATTTACAATATGGAATAATAAAGATGGGAGTTTATAAAACCAATGCGCTTAATATCAATCAATGTGCTGAGAGCGGGTATGGTTGTTGGAAGGACGATTTGGAATGAGGCTGGTCACCCTCTTTTACAAAAAGGAGTAGTCGTGACAGATGGGATAGTGGCTCGTTTAAAGCAATTGAATATCCAGTATATTTATATAGAAGACCGGATTTCGTATGGGATTGAAATTGAAGAAACAGTCGAACCAGCTTTACGTAACAAGGTTGTCAACAAAATTACCGAATCTTTTCGTTCAGTCAGAGAACTCAAATCTAAACAAGCCTCGTTTGTGCTGGATCAGCAATCAAAAGTAATTGGAAATATTGTCGAAGATTTGCTGCAGTCGATCTTAAATAGCAAAGAAGTTTTAATGGTTTTGACAGATGCTTTTATGTATGATGAATATTTATATCAGCACTCCTTTCAAGTGACGCTCTATTCGCTGGCTATCGGAAAGGAAATGGGCTATTCCTATGAAGACCTGCGCCTAATTGGGATTGGGGCTCTGCTGCACGATATAGGGAAGCTTGTGGTGCCTAGAGAAATTTTATTGAAGCCCGACCGTTTAACAAATGAGGAATATGAAACAATGAAGCAGCATACAAATCAGGGATTTGAGTTACTGCGCAACGTGCACTCTATTTCCCTTCTTGTCGCCCATTGTGCATTCCAGCATCATGAACGGCTTGATGGCAGCGGTTATCCAAGAGGGCTTGTAGATGCCGAAATCCATCCTTTTGCCAAAATTATCGGCGTTGCTGATGTGTTCGATGCGGTGACATCGAACCGGGTGTACCGGGAAAAGCTTCTGCCTTCCCAAGGTATGGCCATTATTGAAGCGGGCAGCGGCACCAATTTCTGCCCGGCAGTAGTCCAGGCTTTGCGCCGGAGTGTCGTGCATTATCCGAATGGGACGGTTCTTCTGTTGTCGGATGGCCGGAGAGGGATTGTATCAAAACAAAATACAGGATTTCCCGAGCGGCCGAGAATCCGGATTTTTGAGGAAGATAATAGCGTTCTCCCAGCTACATATGAAATAAATTTATCGGAATGTCCAGACATAGGTATCGACAAGGTGGAGCTTGAATATACAGCACTTGTCGAATAGAAAAAATCCCCCCTTCATATGGTAGAACAGGGGGGCTTTTTTTGTTTTATAAACGGCGTAGAATGCGTTTTAAGCGTAGGAAGAAGACATCTACAAAGTTTGCGCTATTATTGGTCAGCTTATTTATTATGATTATCGTGTCACTTTATTTCGTCAATGGCCGTATTATGCCCGTCTATCTTGATTATGCCGAGATGCAGACGGAAAAAGTTGCTTCCTATGTCGTCGGTAAAGCGATTAATTCCCGAACTTCGAGCGTCTTGGATGTAAATGATATTATCGTCGACCTTCCGCCGGGTACGAGTGAAATGGTGACGACAAAATTCAATACAGATATTATTAATCAGGTAAGGGCAGAAACAACGTCTCTTGTGAAGGAATATTTGGAACAGGCAGAAAACGGGGATCTGGCCCACTTACCTAATCTCGAAAATGTCGAATATGATGTAGGACGCATGGAGGCAGGAGATGGTATCGTTTTCTTTGTGCCAATGGGGCAGGCACTGAATTTGCCGATATTGGGGAATTTAGGTCCCCGTATTCCTATCAGGTTTCATATCATCGGGAATGTCCACAGCAGTGTCGAATCAACGATTGAGGAGTTCGGCATTAATAATGCCTACGTAGCAGTCAGTATACATCTGGAAGTAAATGTGCAAATTATTATTCCATTTGCCAGTAAATCTGCTACAGTAGAACAATATATTCCAGTGGCGATCGG
>DEQA01000219.1:0-278 GCA_002359075.1 Planococcaceae bacterium UBA3378 | reverse complement strand
CGGTTGTTGGTTACCTCCAATATATGATACATTGACATCAATGGAGTAATGAAAATTATGGGACATCGATAAGGGGCGAATTTCATGACATCTTGTAAACCAACAAACAACAAAGAAGAGCACTTACGAAAACCGGACTGGTTGAAGATCAAGTTAAATACCAATGACGAATATAAAGCGCTGAAGAAGCTGATGCGCGAAAATAATCTGCATACTGTATGTGAGGAAGCAAGATGTCCTAATATTCATGAATGCTGGGGAGAAAGACGTACAGCGAC
>DEQA01000015.1 GCA_002359075.1 Planococcaceae bacterium UBA3378 | reverse complement strand
CCGTTAATTTTAATTTTAGTCAAGGTGAACTCCTCCTTTTGCTATGCAACAATTATATGTCAACAGGTTAATGCTTATGGTAAAGTGAAATAGTATAGTGAGAGGGGTGATTCAGAATAGCCATCATCTTATTACCCTTTGTGAAGACAGCCTTGTTAGCGCTATTCCTCAACGATCGCATCCCTATACCCGGGTGGGGGAGAGGAAACATACATTAACGAAGTTTTCATATTGCTGACATGTCTAAAAAATAAAAAAATCCACCATGAAACGGCATGCTTGTCACATGCTGATTCTTCATGGTGGATAAAATTCTTAACAGGACTTGCTAAAAACTCAATCTACTTTTATTTTTTTAGATGTAATAATAGAACTCAAATATGATGAAGCGATATACAGATCGTTCAACCTGATTTGGTAAAACAAAAAGATACGTATCAAAATATATCAATTCCATTTGTAATAATTCTTATTATAACGCTTGCATTTAAAAGGGGCAATATTTATATTGAATTCTGAATAATTTAATTATTATAAAAAATATTTTCCCTTTAAATTTTTTTAAAGTTGCTATATTATTAACAAACTGTAAGGGTCCCTCAAGAAAAACAAAAGTAAAAGTTTAATTAGTTGGGAGAATCGTCAAAATGTCAAAAAAAGTACATGAATTTAACGACATTATTCGAAAGCTGCGCAAAGATTTATTTGGTAAAGGACCAGAACGTATTCATACTGTTTTCATAGAGAATATGGCTGTTTCTACTTTGTATGGCAATCTTACATCAACAGAAAGATTTATTGCGAGTACGCCGGAAGGACTAAAAATGGTCCATGCTGCCCGTACAAGTATGATTCAAGATTTGTATTCCAAAGCAACTCCAGAAGGTATGGAGGAATTGATGGGTACAAAACTGCTCCACTTATTTACAGATATCAAAATTGAAGAGGACTTTGCTATTTCTGTATTTATTTTCGAGGATAAAATTAGTGAATAAAGGGGGTGCCGTATGAAAAAAGCAGTAACACGGGATATTCTGCGTGTTGAAAATAATAAAGTTAAAGAAGTAACTGATATGGTTGTCACAGAATATGCAGTCACAGTCAAGATTAATCAGCAGGAATTGGTTACAATGGTTTGCACACCGGAATACGTAGAAGATATGGTCATGGGGTATTTAGTCTCGGAGCGAATCATTCGCAGTTTTGAAGATATTGAAGAGATTTGGTATCAAGAAGAAGAAGGCTTTGTACATATTAAAACAAAGCAGATCAATCCTTTCTATCAACAAATTCAAAACAAGCGTTATATTACCTCTTGCTGCGGGATGAGCCGCCAGGGTTTTGTTTTTGCCAATGATGCACTGGCAGCTAAAAAAATGGAAGATATTCATATGCGTCTTACAACAGATGATTGTTTTCGTCTCATGCGGGATATGCAGGACGCAGCTGTCACATTCCAAAAGACTGGCGGTGTTCATAATGCATCGCTATGTGATGTGAACGGTATTATTTTAAGTCGTATGGATATTGGTCGTCATAATGCACTAGATAAAATTTATGGATATTGTTTACGAAATAACATTAGCATCCGAGACAAAGTGATTGTATTCAGCGGAAGGATTTCCTCAGAAATTTTACTGAAAGTATCAAAAATCGGTTGTGAGATTGTTCTGTCAAAATCAGCCCCCACAGAATTGGCCTTGCAATTGGCCGAGCAGCTGGGAATTACGACAGTCGGCTTTATCCGCCAAAATACATTAAATATTTATACACATAAAGAGCGCATTCAATTACCTGCAAATGAACCTATGGACCAATAGGAAAGAAGGATAAAAATTATTCACGCATCAGATTAATATAATAGGAATGATAACCGACTAATGTCATATCAAATAAGATATACGTTGGAGCGTGTCTAGTTTGATAAACACCGGTCTTTACCCGAAAATAAGGGAGTTGTGGAGCTGTATTCTTTCCCTTTGATCCTCCAATGAATGTATTGGGGAAATATAAATTTCCCGAGACACATAAATAATAGTAGCGCTTGGCTGCTTTTTTACAATGATGGTTGCTCTCAAAGGAGAGACATGGTTTGACACCTTTACACCTGTTGTTCCTCAATATGGCTCAAAAGAGATGCTGCCAATTCCCGTCTTATTTGTGCAATATGCCTCTCCATGAGTTGTTTGGCCAGATTTGCATCACCAGCTGCGATAGCTAGATAAATTGCTTTATGTTCATCAATCGTCTCTTGTGCACGTTCGGGATCTTTCAAACGTTGTCTTCGGGTAGCACGGATGGTGTCCTGCATATGTTCGCTCAGAGTTTGGAATAATTGCAGAAAAATCGAATTATGAGAAGCAAGAGCAATATTCATATGGAAGCTTACATCCGCTTGAATGCCTAGTTCAACATCATTTTTAACCCGGTCCATCATTTCTAATGCTGTGCTGATTCGTTCCAAGTCTTCAGAAGTGGCTCGTCGTGCTGCTAAAAAGGCACATTCTACTTCAATTGCCTGGCGAAGCTCCAGCATTTCATATAGTAGTTTTTTCTCCGTTTTTGTGACGGCAGTTGAGAGTTCTTCCCCTAACGTATGATTTTCTAATGCTTTTATAAAGCTTCCGCTGCCTTGCCTGATTTCAATAATCCGTTCTATTTCAAGCTTCCGCAGGGCCTCTCTTACCGATGTCCGGCTTACTTTAAAACGACTCGCTAATTCTCTTTCTGTCGGGAGTTTTTCTCCGGGCTGCAATTCTCCATTTAAAAAACATTCCTTTATTTGATCAACAATTACTTGATATGCTTTTTTCTTCGGTTGTGGCATCATCTATGTCAATCCCCTCAAATACTAGTACTCTAAACGCTTTAATCATACAGAAATAATTCTTGGTTATCAATTTAAGAAATAATAATTATTGATATTTTCAGAATATTTAGTACAATAATAAAGGTTGGACCAATTTAGAGAATACGGATAATTGGTATGACATATATAGTTATTATTTAAATAACCGACATAACCGTAACAAGTAATGTGAGAAAAAAGGGAGAGAGGAAAATGATTGCAACAAATGAAGAAGTGGTGACTGCTCTAAAGGGGATTCTTGAAGAAAGCCAAGTCACAATCAATCAAACCATTTTAGAGCAGCATAGCAGCGATGAATCATATCATCATGCTAGTCTACCGGATATTGTCGTATTTCCGACAACAACGGAAGAAGTGAGCAAGGTTATAAACATAGCAAATCAATATAAAATGCCGATAGTGCCATTTGGGAGAGGAACAAGCCTGGAAGGGCATGTTATCCCTTATGAGCACGGCATAACAATTGATTTTTCCCTCATGAATAAAATATTGGAAGTTAGGGAGAGGGACTTTTTAGTGAAAGTGCAACCGGGAGTGACGCGTTCCCAGTTGAATAAGGAGCTGAAAAAATACGGTTTGTTTTTCTCTGTAGATCCGGGAGCAGATGCAACACTAGGAGGGATGGCAGCAACAAATGCCAGTGGAACAACATCTGTTAAATACGGAGTCATGCGCGACCAAGTGAGAGACTTAGAGGTTGTTCTCTCGGATGGTACGGTAATACATACGGGGAATTTAGCAGAAAAATCTTCTTCCGGCTATCATTTGAATGGTCTGTTTGTAGGATCTGAGGGAACACTTGGCTGCTTTACAGAATTGACATTAAGAGTCTACGGGATTCCTGAACATGTAATGGCTGCCCGGGCATCCTTTAAAACAGTCGATGATGCTGTTGAAGCAGTCGTTAGTATTTTACAGGCGGGCATTCCCATTGCAAGAGTGGAACTAGTAGATGAGCCTTCAATGAAACAAGTGAACTTGCATAGTAAAACAGCTTATAAGGAACAGCCGACCTTATTTTTAGAGTTTCACGGAAATGAAGCTGGTTTAAGGCAGGATGTTGAATTTATGAAAGAGATTGTAGCGGGTCACAATTGTGAAGCGATTGAATTTGAAAACGATAATACAGCCCGGAATCAGCTGTGGGAAGCCCGGCATAATTTAGCTTACGCTTATGTCCACGGACATCCCGGAAAAAAATTAATGGTGACCGATGTTTGTTTACCGATTTCCGAGCTGGCAGGCGCCATTGCTCATGCAAGAGAAGCACTTAATTTATTAGCGCTGACAGGAGGGATTGTCGGCCACGTCGGTGATGGCAATTTCCATGTTCTTTTAATGATTGATATGAGTAATGCGGCTGAGATAAAAAAAGCGGATGAATTTAATGAATTGATTGTAATGCATGCACTTGACCGAGGCGGGACTTGTACAGGAGAACATGGTGTTGGGATTGGTAAACAGAAGTATCAAGAGAAAGAACATGGAAAAGCATTGCTTGTGATGGAAAAGATTAAACAAGCGCTTGATCCTGAAGCACTGTTGAACCCGAATAAAATAGTAACAATAAAGAAATAGGGGTGGAGAGATGAAGGTTTTAGAAGCAATCAGCACGATAGCCGGGAAGTACTTTGCTGTATGGGTCATCTGTATAGCTGTTATCGCCTTTTTAGTCCCGGATCCATTTTTAATGTTTGGGAGCTATATTACGATTTTGCTGGGCATTGTCATGTTTGGGATGGGACTGACGTTAAAGGCGGTGGATTTTAAGCTGATCTTAACGAATCCATTGCCTGTGATTATTGGGGTGTGTGCCCAATATATTATCATGCCGCTTTCCGCTTTTTTAATTGCTTATATTATGAACTTGCCGTCGGAATTGGCTGCAGGGTTAGTCCTTCTCGGTTCTGTTCCAGGGGGGACCGCTTCAAACGTCATGGTGTATCTGGCTAAAGGGAATGTGCCATTATCGATCACTATGACATCTTTTTCAACGTTATTAGCTCCCATTGCAACACCATTAATACTGCTATTACTTGCGGGTAAATGGATGCCGGTGGATCCGATGGCAATGTTTACTTCTATTATACAGGTAATTATTTTGCCGATTATTTTAGGGATTATCGTACGGAAATTTGCTCCGAGGATCGTAGAAAAGAGCATGAATGTCATTCCGCTTATTTCGGTAGTTGCTATTATGATTATTGTATCAGCTGTGGTGGCAGGAAATGTGGCTAGTATCGCTTCGGCCGGGTTTATAGTCTTTACGGCAGTAGCACTCCATAATGCATTCGGATTGCTGTTTGGCTATTTAACAGCGCTTGTGTTAGGACTTGATGAGAGTAATCGAAGAGCTATTTCTATTGAAGTAGGCATGCAAAACTCCGGCTTGGGTGTCGCATTAGCCACTGCTCATTTTGGTCCGTTTGCTGCTCTGCCGAGTGTGCTCGGAGCTGTTTGGCATAATATTTCCGGTCCGATTCTCGCCACTTACTGGTCGAAGAAACCAGAGAGTGTAGAAAAACAGCTTAATGAACAGATACAGGAAGGCAGCAGAACACCTGTTTAAAAGGGGCTAATGCTGAAAACATTCGCTGCCTTACTTGTAGATAGTGTATTTGCATGCGTTTCACATACTACCAATTACAGAAATGATACGACTGCAATCGTGCTAAGAGCCAAGAAATATTTTACCGATTATCAATTCAATTACTTATGCTGACCCACATGAATTTTAAGAGAATTATAAAGGCAGGAATGAGGAATTGATATACCTCGTAAATGTTAGTTGAAAAACTGATGTTTACGGGGTGTTTTTTGTGGAAATACTCATATTGGTATGCAACTTTCTTAATAGCTTTTACGTCTGTTTAATAGCTTGACAGAAAGCGCAATTAGGAATAGTATAACCTAGTTGTGAAAAAAGTTTGCATTATTACTTTTCTAATTGACTATTTATAGTCCAACTTCATATAAATCTAAATTTTATGTAAATAAAAGGTAGGTGCAATAAATGGAAAGTATAGTGAGTAAAAAACAAGGCTTGTTCAAAAACTTCTTTTGGATATATGCAGTAGCTGTTTTCATGTTATGGATGAAGACATATATCACTCAAACAACACAGTTTGAACTGGGTGTAGAAGGATTCCTTCAGCAATTTCTTCTATTATTAAACCCACTAGGTTCAGCAATGCTGTTTCTAGGTCTGTCGTTTTTCTTTAAAGGAAAGAGAAAATATACATCGTTGGTTGTAATTTATACCCTCATGTCTATTCTTTTATATGCGAATGTTGTTTATTATCGATTCTTTAGTGACTTTATTACCTTGCCTACTATTTTTCAAACACAGAACTTTGGGGATTTAGGCGGTAGTGTTCTTTCTTTATTAAAACCATATGATGTTTTGTTCTTTGTGGATGTAGCGGTAGTAATCTATCTGCGATTTTCGAAGAAAGTCCCAAAAGTTACGAGCGGATTTGAATCCAAAAAGGCACTCGCTGTGATGGCTCTTGCATTGGCGATTTCCATCATCAATTTAGGGCTGGCTGAAGCTGACCGTCCGCAATTATTAACGCGTGGGTTTGACCGAAACTATATCGTGAAATATCTAGGGATGTACAACTATACAATTTATGATTCAGTTGAAACAATGAAGGCGTCATCCCAGAGAGCTTTGGCAGACAGTAATGACATTACGGAAGTGATCAACTATACGAAGTCCAACTATGCTAAGCCTAACCCTGAATATTTTGGGGCTGCCAAAGGAATGAACGTCATCTATTTACATTTAGAGTCGTTCCAAACCTTCCTGATAGACTACCAATTGAACGGGGAAGAAGTTACACCATTCTTAAATTCCTTAGCAAAAGATTCGAATACACTGTATTTTGATAATTTCTTCCATCAAACAGCCCAAGGGAAAACATCGGATGCAGAATTTATGCTTGAAAATTCTTTATTCGGTTTACCGCAAGGCTCTGCCTATATTACGAAAGGGCAAAATAAATATCAGGCAGCTCCTGCCATATTAAAAAATGAAGGATATACATCTGCTGTATTCCATGGGAACGAAGGAAGCTTCTGGAACCGAAACGTGATTTATAAATCATTCGGCTACGATAAGTTCTTTGATGCGGATTATTATGATACGTCTGCTCCGGAAAATATGGCGGAGTATGGCTTATTAGATAAACCGTTCTTTGAACAATCAGCAGAGCTTTTAAATACGTTGCCACAGCCTTTCTATACGAAATTTATTACGGTTGCGCACCATTATCCGTATAAATTGAACCAGGATTTAGCAACGATTGGTAAAGCAAGTACAGGGGATGCGAGTGTCGATAATTACTTCCAGACAGCACGATATGCAGATGAAGCGATTGAACAGTTCTTTAATCAATTAAAAGAATCCGGTTTATATGATAATACAATGGTTGTTCTTTATGGTGACCACTATGGTATTTCTGAAAACCACAATAAAGCGATGGCACAGATCATTGGAAAAGAAATCACGCCATATGAAAGCGCCAATTTGCAGCGTGTACCATTATTTATCCATGTACCAGGCATGGAAGGCGGAACAAATCATTCTTACGGCGGTCAAATAGACCTTCTGCCAACTGTATTACACTTACTGGGTGTTGATACGCAGCAATATGTTCAGTTCGGTTCAGATTTATTATCAGAAGATCATAATGAAGTTGTTCTATTTAGAAACGGTGATTTTGTCAGCCCTTCGATTTATTCAATTAACGACAAGTTCTATGATAATAATACAGGCTTGCAGTTAGATGATAGTCAATTAGAGTTGGCAAATGAGATTAAAAATGAAGTGGATTATAAACTACAGTTATCCGATAAAGTAGTAAATGGTGACTTATTAAGATTCTATACGCCAACAGGATTTACTCCAGTGGATCCGTCACAGTACAATTACAAAAAAGAAGCGGATACTGTATCTGATTAATTAGGAAAGTTTAGCGGGCAGTTCAAGAAAATGAGTTTGATATCACAAAGTTGAGATTAATTTTACTTGGTGATATCTTACCGTTCTCTTGAATTGCTTTTTTTATGCTTTCACGTATGGTAACTGCTCACCCCCTATAAAAAGTAACCGTATTCTTGCCCGCACATACCACTACAGGCGGACGCTTTGCTCTGCACCGAAACATGCCCTCGCCGCCCTACATTCCATGGGCGTATTCTTTCATAAAATTAGCTTTTATTATAAAGCTAAAAATCCTCATTTATTTACTCCATAAAAAAACTATATCATCGACAAATGTAGTTCATTGGTATTGTGTTTTTCCTGGCAAAGCGAAAATCCTCTTCGATTGCTGTGATGAAGCAAGATAAAAGCTGCATAATTTCTTTAGTGAATAATTAGAAAAATAAATAATACTTATCAAGTTGTTGTAAAATTTATTTTTTACTGTATAAATAAATTTTTCTAAAATAAGGCAATCGCGAATAAAACGCCAGAAAAACGGAATAAAAGAGTGAATAATACCTTTTTTTATATTTTCCTTCATTTAGACAAAAAGAACTAGTATCGACAAAGGGTAATAGATTATTTATACTATCATAGTGTTGAAAAAGTAATAAATTAATAATGTTTTTCAGAAATTGGAAATACACATCTATCGAAAGGTAAGAATATAAATCTAGGGGTTTATAATCCGTTTGGATCATGATAGTCGGGGTGCCAGCATAAAAGTGGCTGCTTAGGTATTTTCCTTATTACGATAATATAGCTTTTTCATTTTTGGAAAGTGGGGTGGCAGGTTCCTATAAAGGGATGAAAGAAAAAGTGATAGTCAGTATTACGTTATATGAAATTGGTTTATAGATCCTAAGGGAAAATATACAAATATGACGAATACGGTTGGATAAGAATAGAAACGGAGGTTTGAAATGATAGTCGTTGATAAGCCGAAGTATAAAATGGCGATTTATGAAGCAAAGAAAGAAGTACATGTCCAAGTACTGGGGTTTCTAAAAGAAGATGTAGTAGAGGAATATTTAGCTGATTTACAAGAAACGGTTAATAAAGTGCCGAAACAAACTTATACATTTGTTGTTGATGCAACATTCCAGTCGCCCGTTCCTTCAAAGGTTGCAGCAGAACTGGGCCAAACAATGATGTTTTATACGACGTTCGGCTTTAAAGATATCGTTGTAATAAAACCATCATCTAAGATTGCGCAAGTTCAAATTCGAAATGCTTTAGAGCGAGTTGATTTTCCAGGAACATTTATCGATAGCCGCTCTCATTAAACAGTCAAGCAGTACTGAAGCATCCAAAAATTTATAATGGAGAGGAATTTTACAATGCTAGTAAAAGAAAGTTTATATACATATGAAATCATTACAAAGGATCAACCAGATTTAATGGAGAAGGCAGCAGCTTGTTTAGCCCGTACATTTGTCGGAGTGGACGTGGCAGGTAAATGGGTGCAAGAACCAATGATCGGTTATTTACATTTATTATATGAGGATTTTTACCAATTTACGAAGGATTATTTAGATGCTACCGTTCACCAAGGATATTGTGCTGTTGCACTAGATAGCTCCCGTAATGTTGCCGGCGTGCTGGCTGCAGATACAAATGCTCTTGAAATTATGGAAGAGGATATTTTTGAAGGCACGTTTTCTGATATGAATATTGTTATGCGTGTACTAGAAGACATCGATAAACGGTTCATGGATGATTATAAAAAACGCTACGGAAAAGATCTGGAAGACGGGGAGATATTACATCTATTTTTATTAGGTGTTATTGCTGAACATGATCGTCATGAAGTCGTTCAGCAGTTAGGTGATTTGCTTCTTGAAAAGGCAACTGCAGAAGGCTTAAGACTTGTATTAGCTGAAGCGACAAATCCCAAATCAATGCGCTTATTGGAAAAGTTCCATGGCTTAAATAAATATGTTGATGTAGAAGGTAACTTTATTGCTCATAAATATCAAGACAATAAAGACTTAAGCATGATTCCATTAACTGTTGCTGATGGGACATACATCATTGCTAAAGAGCTGTAATTTTTTGAATGTATAAGAAGGCTCTTCACCATAATATGTGCTTGACTGCACATTGCACTACGGGCGGACGCTTTCCGCGGGCGAGGCCAACAGGATGTTGGTCATAAAGGCATTGCCACAGGACGTGGCACTCTTAGCCTTTACTCTTTTTTCACTCCTGCAGGGTCTCAGGCCAGCAGGATGCTGGTCACAAAGGCGTTGTCACACGATGTGACGATTTTAGCCTTTGTTCCTTCTTCGCTTTTCCCGCTGGAAGCTTTGCTCTGCATCGAAAGCGCAGCGGCAGATGCACTCGCCGCCCTTCGCTCCATGTGCTTTTTCCTTTGGTAAGAACAGGTTTCGGTGTTGAGCCTATAAGAAAGTATAAATTTTTTTATTTGTGTTTAGGCATTCGTGCCAACCGCTCGAGGTTGCTTTGATCCCTCTGGCGAAAGTGGTGAGGTATTTACTTTCGCCAGAGGGATCTCCAGCGCTTGTCATGGCTAA
>DEQA01000256.1 GCA_002359075.1 Planococcaceae bacterium UBA3378 | reverse complement strand
CTTGATGCGAGCAGTACAGCAACACATGGGACAGAAATTATTGCCCAGGCGAAAAATCAGATGGATGTCATCAATGATTCGACAACTGCTGTAAACAATCTTGTTCAGAAACTGACAAAGCAAACAGAAGAAATCGAAAATATTACGAGAGTTATTACCGATATTACGGACCAGACGAATCTTTTAGCATTAAATGCAGCAATTGAAGCAGCCCGCGCCGGCGAACATGGCAAAGGCTTTGCGGTAGTGGCGGATGAAGTGCGCAAGCTCGCTGAAGAATCAAAAGAATCGGCAAATTCGATTGCGGCCTTAACAACAGAGATTAAAACAGATACAGAAAATGTAGAGCGTGCTGTAGGGAACTCCCTTGTTTCTGTAAAGGATGGGGTTGGCATCATTAACGAGGCAGGACAATCCTTCCATGCTATTGTTTCTGCCGTCGATGAAATGACGACGCAAATCCAGGAGATTTCAGCAACATCCGAACAGCTATCTGCCAGCGCAGAAGAGGTATCGGCTTCGGTCAATGAAATCTCAATTAGCTCTCAAGCAGCAGCAGGCAATATCGATACAATTGCAGCTGCTATGGAAGAGCAAACAGCAACAATGCAGGAAGTCAATCATGTAGCTGTATCATTAAACGAAAGTGCACAGCAGCTGCAAAACGAAATTCAACGATTTACATTATAGAATAAAATGAGCCGGCTCACCTAGGTGAGTCGGCTCATTATTTATCTGCGCGGCTGCGGCTGTTGGTTGAAATAGTTTAACTCTTCATCAAACTCTGCATAGTCAAAGTAAATCATCGGGAACAGGAAGCGGTGATTTGTTCTTAGTTCACGCAATATGACATGGTCCCGTCCAGCCGCTTCCAC
Organism: Planococcaceae bacterium UBA3378; assembly: GCA_002359075.1. Taxonomy (GTDB): domain Bacteria; phylum Bacillota; class Bacilli; order Bacillales_A; family Planococcaceae; genus Lysinibacillus_B. Next base: position 6,461 of record DEQA01000256.1, on the reverse strand, counting down.
CACACCACGTACGTTTTTTGTGTTAGTCCCTGCGATTGACTGATCAAAAGAGAAATAAAAATTTCCGGGCTTCCCGCGGTTCAGACGCAAAATGTTTTCAATGTATGATTCCTCACGAAACTGGGCTACAGTCTGTGGCTGAAACTGTTGACCAGGCATTTGCTGGCCGGGAAACTGCTGAGGGAAACTTTGTGGAGTCCAATAATAAGTCAAAACATCATCCTTTCAAATTAAATCCTTCCATAATCCGTCACCGCTAAAATAAACAAGCAGAACGATTTATAGCAACTAGTCTCCCCGCTGCTGTAATACTGAAAAGGCATTGCCGAGCTCCCTAATACGAGATGTACATAGTTCTTCCTAAATGAACCGGTTTATAAACAGATAATAAAACCGGATACATGGATCAAACGATTCTTCGTATTTTTACAAATAGATCAAACGGACTCTGGATTGTTTATCAAAGGGGGGAGTTCCTTGAAATCATGCATTTGATTGCTGCTGTTTGCCATTGCCGGTATACTCAGCCGACTTTTCCATCTATTTTTAAGCAAGCGGCAACCGGGCAGGTAATGGAGTAAGTACATCCTCTATTTGGGTAATAGCCGTTGGGCGTACCTCCTTGTTTTTAATGTATGTAGGAAAATAAAAAAGGGCACTGAATAAAATAGAAAAAAGTCCATATAATAAAAAAATAAATGCGGATAGAGGAATAGCACGTTAGGTTAGGACATAATATGCCCGCATCCGGGTAAATATTATAGAAGTGTGAAAAGTGACGGAACAGAAAATTACAAGGGAGGGCTTGGTATGCGGATAGACGTGTGGATAGCAGTACTGATTGGTGCCATTTTATCTTTTGTCATCGGCAACCTGTACGGTCAGCCGCTTCATTGGTATTTATTTATCCTCATCGTGTTTGTAGGATTTTTTATCAATACCATTATTTTAATTCTTAAAATGAATGATGAGAATGTATAAAAAAATGAGTAATCCCTTCGATTACTCATTTTTTATGGTCTATAAAGCATCTGGGAACGACCGGTTAGACGGCTGTATATGGCGTTAAGGTCTTACAAAAGAAATGACGCTGGCCGCCGGTGCCCGTTATTTATTGACAGATAGGAATTTCACTAACTTTTCATTGTCTAAAAGGTTACCGACGAAAAATTCCCCGAATTCGCCGTAGCGTGCTGATACTTCATCAAAGCGCATTTCGTACACGAGTTTTTTGAATTGCAGTACATCATCCGCGAATAATGTAACGCCCCATTCATGATCATCAAAGCCTACGGAACCCGTAATGATTTGTTTGACCTTGCCTGCATAGCCGCGGCCGATCATGCCGTGTGAACGCATAAGGCTTTTACGCTCATCCATCGAAAGCATGTACCAGTTGTCATTACCTTGGCGGCGTTTGTCCATTGGGTAGAAGCAAACGTATTTTGAACGTGGCAGTTCAGGGTATAGACGTGCACGTACATGTGGGTTTTGATAAGGATCTTCATTTGATTCACCAGCAAGGTAGTTCGATAATTCTACGACAGAAACGTAGGAATACGTTGGAATTGTAAAATCTGCAATGGCCAATTTATTAAACTCCGCCTCAAGCTCCTGCAGCTCATCCATTGTTTCACGAAGCGTCATAATCATGAAATCTGCCTTTTGGCCAACGATTGCATAGAATGCGTGGGCTCCTGTTTTTGCTGTATCTGCCTCATTTAGTTTCTCTAAATATTGGATAAATTCCTCTACTGCTGCCTGGCGCTCTTCCTGGGAAACCAGCTTCCAAGACGCCCAGTCGATGGAGCGGAAATCATGTAAAGCGTACCAGCCGTCTAATGTAATAGCTGCTTCATTCATAGTGTAAGACACTCCTTTTGCTTGATAATCATTCAGGATTAGTTTAACACAATTACTAACCATTTCGTTATTTGGAACATTAAAAACGCATCATGTCACCAATTTGACATGAGTTGAAAATACAGTATGCTAATTGTAGTCAATCAATAGGGAGAGCTATAAAATGAATGATTTTTTTCGACATACAAACTGGCGTTTCATCGATCAATCGTTGAGTATGATGACACGCTCACCTCTTGAATCGTTCGCTATGGACGATACACTGTGCCATTTAACAGGCCATCATCAAAGCCTGCCTGTTATTCGTACATGGGTACATAATGAAGCGATCGTACTCGGGATTCAGGATCACCGGCTGCCCCATATTGAGGAGGGGATGGAAGTGCTGCGCCGGGCTGGATATGAGCCGATTGTGCGTAATTCCGGCGGGCTTGCCGTTGTGCTTGACCCTGGCATTTTAAACATTTCCATCGTCTTTGGGGAAACAGAGCCGACGAGCATTGATCTGGCATTTAGCTATATGGTGGAGTTGGTAAAGGCGATTTTCCCGGAAGTCGCAAATGAGATTGAAGCCTATGAAATTGTCGGCTCTTACTGCCCGGGAACATATGATTTAAGCATCGGCGGCAGGAAGTTTGCGGGTATTTCCCAGCGCCGGATGCAAAACGGCATTGCGGTGCAAATCTATTTATGTATGGAAGGAAGCGGAAGCGAGCGTGCTGCACTGATTCGTGATTTTTATTCAGCGAGCTTACAAGGGGAGAAAACAAAATTCCAATATCCTGTTGTTGTGCCGGAGGTGATGGCATCCATGCAGGAGCTGGTGAGCACAGATTTGACAGTGACTGAAGCAAATATGCGTATTCAGCGATTGCTGCAAGAATGGCATTCGGCTATACAATTCCGCCCTCTTCAGGAAGAGGAGCTTACCTACTATACTCACTATTTAGAGCGGGTTTTTAAGCGGAATGCTTCTTTGTTGAAAAAGGAAGAAAAATAGCCGGGACATACCTATACATCATACGAAAGCTTGCAATATAGAGGGAACTACAGCTCTACTTAATTTGCTATAAAAAGATAGACCCCCATCCTTTTTCTTCTGTCTATCTTTAGTAGCTGCACAGAGCACGATACGCCATTGCCTTTACAACAAACATAAATGGCATGACGCTTATTTTGATTTAAGTTGTATGTCAAAATCAACGAATCACTGTTTTGGCTGTTTAAAAGTCTTCCATTCACCATTGGGCATTCAAAACGACCGATCATGATTTGCTGAAAATACATGTAAGTATGCGCTGTGCTGTAGGATGAAATATGTAGAAAGAAAAAAGGGAGCGCTGCTATTGCAGCTGCTCCCCATTTTCCGGCTGTGGCGAGGAAGCTACTAAGTTGCCGTTTCGCTCCATTTTGAAAACAGGTGCGATGCGTTCTTCCTCCGTATCAAGAGTGACAAGACGGCGTGCGCGGTTCATGATGTTTACGAACTGTTCATAGTCGTCTTTAATCTCTTTATTTTCGCGTTCCAGCCTTGCGACTTCCTGCTCTAAATCTTTCATTTTTTCAGTCGTTATATTTGCCATATGACGCCATTTTGTTACTTCTGTTTCTGCTGAACTATGATGCTGCAAGCGTGCCAAGTAGGCAATGACAATATCAAGTGATAACGCTGATAATGGAATAGTGCGCCCTTCCTCTTCATTTGCCGAAGGAAGTAAATAGATTTGCTGTGCGCGGCGTTTTCCAATTGTGCCAAGAACACGAAGACGTTCTTTTCGTTCTTTTTTTGCTTCTGCCAGTTCTTTTTCGTAGAATCTACGAACAACGGCATTCCACCGGAACCCGCATGCAGCTGCTGTGCGATTCAATGCATCGCCCGCTTCCTCAAAAGCGTTTAATTGCGTACTACCTTCTTTTACATGTCTTAATACTGCCTCGGCTAAAAGTTCATCGTTTTCTTTTAACCAAGCGTCCTGTCTGATTTTTACCATGGAAAAATCCCCCTAACTTATGATTTCAATACTAATATGTCCACTTTTACGAGAGTTTATTCTTTATTTTTTTTCGCGTGAAAAATAGCTTCAGACCTTTGACTGAAGTATATCTTTTTCTCTTGAACAGACAAGTATTTTTAGGCTACAATAGGGAAGATTTAAAATTTAAAAAGTCTGCTTATCAAAGCGTAAAATAGTATAGAAGGGGTGTTGACACTATGGCAAACATTTTCCACGTTTGCGATGAATGTCAGGCCGTTAATTTAAAAACGTTAATTCCAAAGTTAAAAGAGATAGATCCAGAAGCAACGATTGAAATTGGCTGTCATTCATATTGCGGGCCAGGCCGCAAAAAGACCTTTACATTTGTAAATAACCGCCCGGTAGCTGCCCTTACAGAGGATGAGCTGATGGAAAAGGTCATTGCAAAGCTAAAAAAGTAGCATAGAAGAGATGGTTCGAAATAGCGGACTGTCTCTTTTTTATTGAAAATCTTACCTTTACGTTATAAAAAGCCGTCACAAAAAGGTGAAAAGCTTGTATGTCCGCCTTTTTAGTGAGCTTGCAGCGGCTAAATAGGTGTCATGCGCTTTTATAGATGATAAAGAGCCGATTCTTTCATATAATAAAGGTAGAAACAGTGCACGGGAGGTAGAAAAAATGGATTATGCGACGTCGAAACTAGCAGAAGAAAAAGTATTTAAAGATCCGGTACATCGTTATATACATGTGCGGGATCAAGTAATCTGGGATTTAATCAGCACGCGCGAGTTTCAGCGTTTGCGCAGAATCCGTCAGCTGGGCACCACCTATCTAGTATTTCACGGGGCAGAACATAGCCGCTTCAGCCATTCGCTTGGTGTATATGAAATTGTCCGCCGGATCATAGATGATGTATTTAGCGGAAGACCTGAATGGGATAATAATGAGCGGCTGTTGGCACTTTGTGCAGCACTCCTCCACGATTTAGGGCACGGGCCGTTTTCACATGCTTTTGAGGCGGTGTTTGGGACAGACCATGAAGCATATACCAGAGCCATTTTGCTTGGCGATACAGAAGTGAATGCGGTGTTAAGAAAGGTGGACAGCGGCTTTCCGGAGCTGGTAGCCCAAGTGATTGACAACAATTATACGAATCAGCAGGTAGTCAGCTTGATTTCGAGCCAAATCGATGCAGACCGTATGGATTATTTACAGCGGGATGCCTACTTTACGGGAGTAAGCTACGGGCATTTTGATATGGAGCGTATACTTCGTGTTATGCGTCCGCGAAAAGACATGGTCGTTATTAAAGCAAGCGGCATGCATGCAATAGAAGACTATATTATGTCCCGCTACCAAATGTATTTACAGATTTATTTTCATCCGGTATCCCGCAGTGCCGAAGCGGTATTGAATCATATTTTAAAGCGGGCAAAAAAACTGAGCGAGGAAAATTACCGATTCAAGTTTGAGCCTGTACATTTCCGTCCGTTCTTTAATAAAGATGTATCATTGGAACAATATTTAGCACTCGATGAGAACATTATGATGACATACTTCCAATTTTGGATGGATGAAGAGGATGCTATATTAAGTGATCTGTGCCGCCGTTTTATTAACCGGGATTTATTTGAGCATATGGATTTGAACCCGGAGGAAGAGCCGGAACGCTATGCATGGCTTGTAGAACAGGTAAAGGCAATCGGGCTGGACCCGGATTATTATGTAAAACCGGATTCTACATCCGATCTTCCGTATGATTTTTACCGTCCGGGTGTTCTGCCGACAAAGCGTCCAATTTATCTGGAAATGCCGAGCGGAGAAATTCGGGAGCTTGCTGAGCAATCGCATATTGTTTCAGCTATGGCGAACAATATTAAAACGGATTACAAAGTCTATTATCCAAAGGAAATTAACTTTTCCGATTAAAAAAGAAGATTCCTCAACATTTTGGTGAGGAATCTTCTTTTCGTTTCAAAGGAAAGATTCGACTTTTTATTTGTCGCTTGCCAGGACACCGCCTGTTGCGTAGTGGGATTTCGGCATATCCTCAATGATAATTGTTACGTTTGCTGCCGGGGCACCTGTTGTTTCAGATACGGCTTCCGTTACTTTTTCTACTAGTGCACGCTTTTGCTCCGGTGTCCGGCCTTCCAGCATTTTTACAGTTACGATTGGCATGATAGAACCTCCTATTGTGTAATGTATGGATACAAATTATGATAACGCATATAGGCAGGGAAAAACAGGTTATTGCAGATATTTTCTATTGTTTTCCATTATTCTCGATTGATTCACCTTCTTCAGTTAGGAAGGAAGCTTGTGGATCATGAGTTGACTAAATCGGTTTCACATTTGTTTTGCTGTGATCTGCATATATGATAGTATTAGAATAACAGGTTAGACGGAGGGATTTACAATGGCGAATGAAGAAAAACCAAAACAAAAAATGGGCTTTACCATTATTAAAAATGACCCGACAGACGGGCATAAAGGGTTTGGCATCGGCTCGCTAACACTGGAAAATGTATCACCGGTCATTATTGATGTACAAGAAAAGACAGCGATGGTAGATATCGGTGCCATGCACGCGAAAAGTGAAGTGGAGCGCGGAATCAAGTT
>DEQA01000301.1:3678-6320 GCA_002359075.1 Planococcaceae bacterium UBA3378 | reverse complement strand
TCCTTCATGATATCAGCCGGTACAACCAATACATCCGTCCCTGTCAGCTGCTTGATGCTCGCTGCTGCTACTTCCAAATGTTTTTCACCCCGTGCACAAATGACGACATGGGCACCTTCCTTGGCAAGCTGCAGCGCCGTGCAAAAGCCGATCCCCTTACTCGCTCCTGTCACCACTGCCACTTTCCCTTGTAACTGTAAATCCATCCCCCTACTCCCCCTTTTGCTGATGTACTTTTATTATACCGTGAACAATTTTGGAAATGAATCACCAGCCCTGCGGAATTTTCTCTATTATTTTTCCTCTCTATGTAAATGATCCATAGAGATATGGCACTTCACATTAGGCATTCAGCTTTTTTATAGCATCAGCAATATAATCCGGATATTCCGAATATACACGGCGCTCCTTAAAGGAGTATTTTTCACCGTTAATAAATAATGTAGGTACAAGCTTCACATCCCGCTCAATGGCTTCTGCTGTTACTTGCAGGCTACGTTCGGTGTTTGCTGCAATTTCTTCCTCATGCAAGCTGTATTTTGTCACTAGCAGTTGTTTAAGTTCACTGCTGTTGTAATGAATCCATTCCTCTTGTGTAGCAAATAGGTCATCGATAATCTCGAATGTACGTGCCGGATTGTCGTATTCCAAGCATAAATGAATTAAAAAGCCGTTTAACAACTCTTCACGCGGCTTGTCATACAGTTTTAAAATATACTGGATTTTCCCTGACTCGATATGTGCCGGCAAAATTTCTTTTGTCATATCATAGAAGATCTTACTGCCCGGGCATGATAAATTCGAAAATACCTCTACTTTAATAGGGGCATCATCCCGCCCTAGTTTTAATTGATCATTTTTCAGTTGAACTGTCATTGGTCATCTCTCCTCTTTTTTCGCTTCTGTCAGTGCTGCCTGTGCAAGCTTTGTAATCGTCATGTCATCCATTGGCGGGTTATGCAGACCAGCGCGCACATCACGGTAATAACGGTTTAGCGGGTTATTGGATTGCAGGCTTTTTGCCCCGACAATGCGCATCGCTAAATCTACAATTTCAATTGCACTATTCGTCACGATATATTTCGCAGCCCCAAGCTCTACAGAAATCGCTGCATGTGTTTTAGGATCCTCAAACTTTTCCGCGACACTATAAATAAAATGACGAGCAGCCTTTAATTTTAATTCGATCTGACCTAATTTATCTTGGATATGCGGCAGTTCGCCAATGACAGTAGGTAAGCTGTTTGGCTTATATGTACTAGCAAAGTGTACGGCATAATCACGTGCAGCCTGTGCGATGCCTAAATAAACAGCCGGAATATGTAATGCCCAGCCGTTAATTTGTTTACTTCTCGGTCCATCATTTACTTCAACTAAAGCTTCTTCCGGTACAACGGCATCCTCTAAAATTAAATCATGACTCGCTGTTCCGCGCATCGCCACCATATCCCATGTTTCTTCTATCGTCAGTCCTGCTGTATCTTTCGGAATTAAAAAGAAGCCGATTGCCTGCTTTTCTTCAATCCAGGCAGATGTTAAAAAGTGCGTTAACGCATAAGACATGGTCGCGAATGTTTTACGCCCTGTAATGTGCCATTCACCATTGATAAGTGTGGCATTTGTTCCTGGACGTCCACCGCGTGTTGGGCTGCCGGTAATCGCTTCACTCACAATGCGGTTTGTTACGGCACGTTCATGTACAATTGCTTCAGCAAATTGGACCAGGTGTGCGGGCGACCACATTTTTTTAGCGTATACTTCGCCGACCACGCCTAACTGCCAACCGATAGCTAATGCAGTAGGCCCATCATATTTGGCTAATGTCTCCTGGAACAAAATCATATCGTAAATCCCAAAGCCCTCACCGCCATATTGCTTTGGCAGCGTTAATTTGTTATAGCCGATATCCAATAGCTTTTGGAACGTATCATATGGAAAGCCATTTTCACGATCTGCTTTTTCGCCTAATGTTGTAATTGTCTCACTTAGCGCATGTAACTGCGTTAGTACTGCTTGTTGTGCTTCATTTTTAACGAAGACATGTAAGTTATCCATTCTTTCCGCCCCTTAATCCTTAGTTAATTTATCGGAAAATAAATCTTTGTAATTCATAATACAAACAATCTTCAGAAAAATCCAGTGGAAAATGCACAAAAACCTACTTTACAAGTAGGAATTGTTATGTTAGATTAATTTTATATTTCTGAAATATTAATATTTTCATATCAAAAGGGGGGAGTAATTTGATTAAGCTCACTGGTATTAAAAAGAGCTTTAAAAACCACCAAGTGTTAAAAGGCATTGACCTCCAAGTAAAAAAAGGAGAAGTATTGACGATACTTGGCCCTTCAGGTTCAGGTAAGACAACATTTTTACGTTGTATTAATTATTTGGAAAAACCGGATGAAGGAATAATTGAAATTGGTGATGCCCTGCAAATCAATGTAAAAAAGCCAGCTAAAAAAGATATTTTAAAACTCCGCCAGCATACAGCGATGGTGTTTCAAAATTATAATTTATTCCAAAATAAAACGGCCATTGAAAATATTATCGAAGGCTTGCTTGTGGCACAAAAACGTTCCAAGGCTGAAGCTATTGATATTGCAGAACGTTTATTAGACAAAATTGGATTGCTGCATAAA
>DEQA01000301.1:0-3593 GCA_002359075.1 Planococcaceae bacterium UBA3378 | reverse complement strand
GATGTTATCTTATTTGATGAACCGACATCATCGCTGGATCCTGAAATGGTCGGTGAAGTATTACAGCTCATGAAGGAAATTGCCAAAGAAGGAATTACGATGATTGTTGTCACACACGAAATCGATTTTGCACGCGAAGTGTCAAATCATGTGGTTTTTATGGACGAGGGACACATTATTGAGGAAGGAACACCGGAAGAGGTAATTTTAAATCCTCAAAAGGACCGAACGAAGCAATTTTTACGCCGGTTAAGTAAGGAGCCGGAATATGTTATTTAAAAGGGAGAGAAATTAGATGAAATTTAAAAAGTTCGGGCTGTTAATCGCCGGTTTTTCCATTACTGCAGCCCTGTTGGCAGGATGCAGTTCAGATGAAGACGCATCAGATAGTTCAGGCGCAAAAGTGATCAAAGTGGCCTTAAGTGATGAAGTAAATCCCCCATTTTTATATACAGACAGCGATAATAAGCCAGTCGGGTATGATATTGATTATTTAAATGCTATCGCAGAAAAATTAGATGGTACATATACATTTAAATATCAATTCGGCGCAGAAGAAAGTAACTTGATTGGCGTTAGCACAAAAAAATCAGACTTTGCAATTAACTGGTTTTTCAAAAATCCCGAGCGTGAAGAGAAATTTTTATATGGAGATCCGGAGTATGGTTATTCGATGACGGCATTAATTGTCCAAAAGGATAATACAGATATCCAATCACTTGAAGATCTGCAAGGGAAAAAGCTGGCCCCTATGGCACCAAGCGGAGGATTACGTACCATTATTAACAGCTATAATGAGAAAAACCCAGACAAAGCGGTCGAAATCGATACGATTGAACACCCATCAAATGCCGACAACTTAAAAGGTTTAGCAGAAGGCAGATATGATGCCGTATTTTTAAACGTGTCAACGTTTAATGCGATTCAAGAAGAAATGAACCTGGACATTAAAGTAGGCGGCGTTGTATCAAAAGAGCCGGTATATATTGTTTACAATAAAGATAACAAAGAAATTCAACAGGCGATTAATGAAGCAACAAAAGAGCTAACAGACGACGGTACACTTTCAGAGCTTGCGGAAAAATGGTTTAATGTGGACTTCTTCCAGGATATCGAATACATCAACAAAGAACAATATAGCTTTTAATCTCTAATAGAGAGCATGCGCTGCTCTCTATTTTTATAAGAAAGGAGCTTCTAATGGAACCATATGTAACAGACTGGGGAGCTTTATTCACACAGCTGATCGCCCGCCTTCCTTTAACGATGTTTATGCTTATTGCATCGTTGTTTGCAGGTCTTGTACTTGGAGTGATCATTGCCGTTATCCGAATTAAGAAAATACCGGTTTTGTCTCAACTATTGACAGTATTTATATCTTTCTCCAGATGTACACCGCTGCTTGTTCAATTATTTTTAGTATATTTCGGCATACCGCAGCTATTGGCCGCAGTGGGGATTTATATTAATGATTTAGCCCCGCTTGTTTTTGCGATTGCTACCTTCAGCATACATATTTCGGCTTATTTATCCGAGGTAATCCGCTCTGCGTATATGGCAGTAGGGCCTGACCAGTTAGAAGCATGCTACAGTGTCGGTATGACATATACCCAGGCGCTGCGCCGCATTATTTTACCGCAGGCATTTGTGTTAGCCTTACCGAACTTAGGCAATACGACGATTGAATTGTTAAAAGACACGACGATTGCCTTTACAATCGGGGTTCTCGACATTATGGGACAGGCACGCATCATTATTGGCAACAGCTACGGCTTAGGAATGTTTAAAGTATATGTCATCATTTCGATTATTTACTGGACTGTTTGTGCGTTGATTGAAGTAGCGATCCATCGTTTAGAAAAACGATATAAAAAGGGCCGTGTGAATGTGGCAAAATCATAAGGGGGAATAAAATTGACCGTTTTTAATTGGCAATTTGCGCTTGAACATGTCCCCGATGTGTTAAAAGGGGTTCCGATTACATTACTTATTGCCGTCATTGCGATTGTGATCGGCTCGATTCTTGGTCTTGCAATGGCGTTAGCCCGTATATATAAAGTACGTGTTTTACATCAAGCAGCAGCCGTATTCGTGTCATTTATTCGGGGCACGCCATTATTAGTGCAGCTGTATGTCTTTTTTTATGGCGTACCGGTCCTAGTGGATTGGTTAAATAAGACATGGTCGCTTGGCTGGGATGCAGATCATATCTCCCCTCTATTTTATGCGTTTATCGTCTATTCGCTGAATGCAGCGGCATACACAGCGGAGATTTTCCGCGCTGCGATCAATTCGATTCCAGGAGGACAGATGGAAGCCTGTCACAGTGTCGGCATGACAACATGGCAAGGCCTGCGCCGCATTGTTTTCCCGCAAATGATCATCATGGCGCTGCCGAATATGGGGAATATTTTTATTAACCTCATTAAATCAACATCTTTAGCCTTCGCAGTGAAAGTAGTAGAAATTTTAGCTATTTCAAAAATGCTGGCAAACCAAGGCTATAATTTCCTGGAGATGTACTTAGTAGCAGCAGTTGTGTATTGGATCATTTGTATACTGCTCGAAGTATTATTCTATTTACTAGAAAAACGTTTGAGCCAATACAAAAAGAAAGAAGTTGCTATCTAATTATCTAGAGCTGTCGGGTAAAGGCAGCTCTTTTTCTTATGAAAATAACTCGAAAAGAGCAATTTCGTATAAAAAATTTGCGGACATCCGCTGTCACACTCAATTCATGCAAACCCTTTTTCTTGTTGTAAAAAGGAAAACCATTTGCCTCTATTTGCGGCAAATACTCATTTTTTCATACTTATTGCCTCAAAAATAAAGAAAATGAGCTCTGTTTACTGCTGTTTTTTGCACATTTTACGTCGATTATGAGAGAAAACAGAATGGTTTACACCAAAAAACCAATGCTTAATCGACCTAAAACAGATGAAAAAGAAACGATTTTGATCAATATAGGGGAGATTCTAAGCCTGAAATCGTTGTTCAATCAATCGATATTGCAGCAAAGCAAATCCACTATACACCAGCCTTCAGCACACCGGAAACCTGATGGCTGCTTACTTTTGACGTAAAAAAACAGCTATGTCTTTTTTCTTCTGCCTATTTTTTAATCGCTGTGTAGCCTGATATCGCCAAATGGACATACAACTTATAAAAAATTAAGGACCATGTCATTTAATTATAATTAAGTTGTATATCAAATGTGGCAATCTGCTGTTTTTTCTATTTGAAAGTAACGGGTACCACACTTTTGTTAAACCTAACAGAGGGGGCTGTCCTTTTTATATGGATAGAAAGAAAGTGAATTTACCCATAGTGAGCGAGTAATATAAAAATCATACTTTTCTTTTACACATCTCTTCATATTTTTATTTTCCGGGAACTCCATGTAACTTGTCGATTAGCTTTATGACCTTCTCATCGTTACTCGGATGAATGTACACTTGCTTTGTATTTTGAGTAATTTCTTTATAGAATGTTTCCCCAGCAGGATAATTCCCATCCCACCGTAAAGGAACATTGTATACATTAATAGTGCCATCCCCATTCCCGCTGTATGTTATCGAACCATCCACTAAGCG
>DEQA01000211.1:4550-5787 GCA_002359075.1 Planococcaceae bacterium UBA3378 | reverse complement strand
ACAATTTCCTCTACTTCGGCAATCGTAATTTTCCCTGCTGTAGCCATAATCGGATTGAAATTCCGCGCTGATTTCCGGTAAACGAGATTTCCTAGCTTATCTGCCTTCCAAGCCTTTACAAAGGCATAATCACCGACTATTGCCCGCTCTTCGATATATTCTTTCCCGTCAAACTCCTTAACAGGTTTTCCTTCCGCGATTGGAGTGCCAACACCTGTAGCTGTATAAAATGCAGGAATGCCAGCACCGCCTGCCCGGATACGCTCTGCTAATGTGCCTTGCGGTGTCAACTCTACTTCCAGCTCTCCGCTTAAAAATTGCTGCTCGAAAATTTTATTTTCCCCTACATAGGAAGCAACCATTTTCTTGATCTGCTTATTGGCCAGCAGTAAGCCAAGACCCCAGTCATCAACACCGCAGTTATTACTGACAACTGTCAATTCTTTAACGACTTTTTGCCGGATTGCCTCAATTGCTATTTCGGGAATACCGCAAAGCCCGAAGCCTCCTGCTAATATGACTGCACCATCCTCTATGCTATCTATAATTTCGTGTATGCTTTTTTCTACTTTATGCATAAAATACCTCCTTTGAGTAAATTTACATTCATTATAAACTTATGATTTTGTAATAGTAAACTAAATTATCTCTATTTTTCTACTTTTTAAATAATAGATTTTGTAAAGAGCAGGAATTACTATTACTTCCCGACTATCAAGCACCCTTTTACTGTATGAAGCATGTGCCGGGTTTTATGTATTGGCTGGTCTTTTTTACGTTAGTGCTATTACTCTTTCATAGGGCGTATAATGCGGTATAGACAAAAATTCTGCCTGTTTAGTAATGACTTTGCTTGATCTATTTCTTCAAAGGGAGTGAAGAGATGTTGGTAAAGCCTTATCAAATTGCTATTGGTCTTATATGTGCCATAATGGGTATTATTATCGGTATTTGGCTTTATACCGCGTTCATTTCAACGTTTTCATAAGGCGATGGTAATAGAGAGCCAGCTATTGTATTTGCCAATAAAAAAACGCAGGCAAAGCAAGATGCTTCGCCTGCATTTTATGTAGCAGAACAATTAATGGAACACGATTGTTTTGTTTTTTTCTACAATGATACGATTCTCTAAATGCCATTTCACTGCATTTGCCAGAACACGGCGTTCAATTTTACGGCCGATTTTCTTCAATGTTTGTGCATCTGCACGGTGATCCACCCGCTCCACATCCTGTTC
>DEQA01000211.1:0-4436 GCA_002359075.1 Planococcaceae bacterium UBA3378 | reverse complement strand
TTCGGCGTCAAAATCTGCATATAACGAGCCAGAATCAGGACATCCACCTTATACTCTTCCATTAGACGGATTTGCTGCTGCTCCACCTGCTCCCGCACATCCTTGTTTGCCGGTATATAATAAAACGGGATTCCAAGCGACTCTACAATTGGACGTGCAGCTTCCGCATTACTGATGACGACTGCAATCTCCATCTCCAAATCACCGTTTTGCCATTCCCAAATCAGCTCCATTAAGCAATGTGTTTCCTTTGATACATAGATGGCCGCACGCTGGCGAACAGCACGGTAGTGGAAGCTATACTCCATCTGATGCTTTGCTGCAATCATAGCAAATTCCTTTTCCATTTCATCACGCTTTCCAACGAGCTGTTCACAATGATATTCGATCCGGATAAAAAATGTACCATTCTCCGGATCGCTGGAATACTGGCTGGATTCGATAATGTTGGCATTATGCTTATGTAAAAAGGAAGATAAAACCGCTACAATACCGGGTTTATCAGGGCATTTCACTAATATGCGCGCGCAATTTTGCAGTTGTGTTTCGTTTTTCGCTGTAGATGTTATCATGTTCCTACTCCTTCTCCGTTATGCCGATCATCGGTGCGATCTTGTTGAGATCATTTAGAATATTTTGCTGCTGTTTTATTATTCCTTCATACCAGGAGTGAATTACCCCTTCCACTTCTTCTGTAACTGGCATCCCCGATTGCTGTGCTGCTACGAGCTTATTGACCATAGTGGTCCGATCATCGTAAAATTTTACACGCTTCAAAATGTCTGTCCCGACTTCTTCATTGAAAATCTGCCCTAAATGGATAATACCTGTAACCATCAATTTCTCGGCAAATAATGTAGACGTAACGATTCGCAGCTTATACTCATAGGACGTATTTAATGGTTCAAAATAATGATTCATCATTTTTCTTACACCAAGTAAAATAGATGCCAACTTATCCCCTTGCGATACAGTGAGTAATTTTGTCTGGCTGAACATAGGCATGATCGCATTGATGGAATCAAAATAATCCTTTACTTGTGCTAGCCGGTCGGATTCTTCGGCAAGCCGCCCTTTTACTTGCTCATTGACATATAAACGCTGCACATATGAAGCAAGCAGCAGCATGCCGTTATATTGTATTTTTGCTGTCACGTGAAATGACCTTCCTTTCTTCCCTCGTCATTTCCACTGAAATTCTGAAGTTATTCCGTGTTGAGCGTACCATATTTTCAATATTTTGAGAAGATTATATCGAATATTCTGATAGTATATAAGCTTCGATTTTCTATTTCCTGTATAATAGAATATGAATTTCTCTTTATATATATTTTGATGTTAATTAAGGAGCTGTTTCCTATCCAATCAAAAGTCCATCTTCCATTTGTTTATTTCCTTTTAGAAACAGGAGAATCTCCAGTCGCAGCAGTTTATCGGCTCATATCACCAACCTATATAACAACGGCAAATTTCAGCCTGTCCAGTGGTTTTGAATACTACTCCCTACTCCCTGCAAGGCTGCGATGATTTTAAAACATTCCGACACGAGGACAAACTGCCGATTGAATCCTACAGCATCATCCTATCTGCAAAGCAGATTCGTGAGATGGTCGACTGTATTAATTCAGCCATCCAGCAGGACAATAGACTTCTGCATAGTTCTTCATATCAGGCTAGTCGTTTTCATCTCACCGCTTTTGAATCCGATGCCGGTACTTTACGTGCCGCGCTGGAGCGGTCTGATACCGTGATCCCTGTTCCCGGCTATTTCGGATTCGGTCCACTATGGAAGTTGTTACAAACGGAAGGGCTGGCTTACCGAAATGAATGGCTGTACGACCATATCAATTTGGGAATGGAGATCGATGAATATGAGCAGCGATTGATTAACTCCCTGCGTCAATTGAAAGACTTACCCGCCGATGTACCAGTATACATATGGCACGGTGCCAATGCAGAGGAACAAACAATGCTGCGCTTTTTAATCTATTTTTTAAAGGACCAGAAAAATAAAATAATCTTAGTTGATACGGGCTTAAACGGGTATTTCAGTACGGGCAAACTTTCANNTTTCATTAGAAGAGATGCAGGCGGTTTTCACCCAGCAAAACAATAGACCGATAAATACAAAAGAGCAATTGCTCCTCCTCCAGGAATGGGAAGATCTTTCTGAAAGCAAGGCCGTGCTGCGTGTTTGGCAGGATGGTGTCATAAAAGATGCTGCAGAAGATATATATGACCATTACCTAATCGAAGCTATTCAGACACTTCAAAATGATCAAGAGACGGCTGATTTTGTGAATGCAACGAACGTTATTTATCATGTATTTTTCCATGCCGATACGTTCATCAATACGGCATTCCTTGAATATAGGCTTCGTCATCTGATTTATGCTGGGATGCTTGATAGTAAGGGAGTTCCCAAATCGATGGGACATTACCGGGTTAAGTTAAAATGACAGCTGACAAACATAAGTGTTTCCAATGCTAAAAACCGTTTAGACGTTATGATCTTCTAAGCTCCTTGCTTACTATTTAAAAAAGCCCGAACCACTATGTCGAGTATGGTTCGGGCTTGTTCTTTTATTATAATAATTCTTTTCTTAATTCTGCCGGTGATTTAGGCGACAAGTAACCGAATGGAATATCAAATACGGTCTTCGCTCCCCGTTCCCCTTTTTCCGCTAATTTAAAGGCAGCCCGTGCATAGGCTACAAGAACACTTGATGTGAACATCGGATTGGATTCAAGCTTTAATGAAAACTCCAAAATCTGCTTGTCCCCCGCACCAGATTCTCCCGAGCGGATGACAAAGCCTCCGTGCGGCATTCCTGCATGCTGTTCTTTCAGCTCTTCTTCAGAAATGAAGTGGACTGTTGTATCGTAGTCAGCAAAGTAGTTCGGCATTCCCTTAATTTCCGTTTCAATTGCGGCTTTATCCGCCCCTTCCTCCAATACTACAAAACACTCCCGGGCATGCTTTTCACGTGTTGAAAGCTCAGGATTTTCCCCGTTGCGTACACGTTCAACTGCTTCTTTTACCGGAAGTGTATACTGGACAGCATTCTTGACACCATTAATACGGCGAACAGCATCCGAATGTCCCTGGCTCAATCCATCGCCCCAAAATGTATAGGTAGTGCCTGCTGGAAGAACTGCTTCACCGAGAAGGCGGTTTAATGAAAACAGTCCGGGATCCCAGCCGACTGAGATAATAGATACTGTGCCGTTTTCAGTTGCTGCTTGATCGACCGCATCAAAAAATTCAGGAATCTTGGCATGAGTATCGAAGCTGTCAATTGTATGAAACCACTGCGCAAAATAAGGCACTTGTTCAGGTAGATCGGTTGCCGACCCGCCGCACAGAATCATGACATCAATTTCTCCTTGAAAATTCACTGCATCGTTTACATGAAAGACCTTCACACCTTCAGTCTGAATGTGAAGAGAGGCCGGGTCACGCCGCGTGAATACACCGGCAAGCTCCATATCAGGATTTTGTGCAATCGCTGCCTCTACGCCACGTCCTAAATTTCCATATCCTACAATACCAATTTTCATGTTTTTCATCCTACTTCCTCCTATCTTACACTTTCATGTAAATTCCGAATTCTATGTAAATTACATTTTAAGTCTATATGATTGTATAAAAATGCACAAGGGCTATATTACCGGATAAATAGATCCGAAATATATTGAATCGGGTCATTTTTACTGTATAGACGCTTACGTTTGTTCTTTAGACGGATACCAAAGTTGTTTTCCCATGGTATAACAATGTCAGCCTATATTTCTCTCTTACGTATTTACAGTATAAAAGGTGTAAACATGATAATTTAGAACGGCTGGAAACCTTAAATTCAACTGATCAAACAATTAATTTTTGAAACTTTTTTGATATTCGTCCGTATACCTATAGAGAAGGAAGCAAAATAGACTTTTCCGTCCGTTTTGCTATACTTAAATAGTAACTATTTTAGATGGAGGCAAAGCATGAAAAAAATTGCAGCAGTATTTTTAGCATTTACACTTGTATTCTCAAGTGTCGGTACGTTATTACCAATGTTTGATGATCATCACGTCGAAGCGAAATCCTACAAATCAGGTAAAAAAAGCTTCAACTCAAACAACAATCATTCCAACATCCAGAAAAACAATGATGACACAAACAAAAGCAATAATGGTACTGTAACAAACAGCAACAATACTAACAAAAAGAACACAGCCAATACATCAAGCCAAAAAGGCGGCTTCTCAGCTGGCGGATTAATGAAAGGCTTATTCATTGGTGGTTTAGCAGGCCTGTTATTCGGCAGCCTGTTCAGTAATTTAGGGATCATCGGCTCCATCCTTGGTTTAATTATTAATGTGGGTGCCATCCTGTTAGTTGTTTTCCTTGTCGTGAAGCTTGTGCAGAAAATGACGCGTAAAAAAGA
>DEQA01000201.1:4675-6333 GCA_002359075.1 Planococcaceae bacterium UBA3378 | reverse complement strand
CGCCCGATTCATTGGCAGCCGTAAAACGCTCGGTTCGGGAATGCACTGATTCTACACCCGCCCTTTGGCAAGGCTCTACTCCTTTTGTCTCTCCAACTGATTTTTCAGAAGGGGTCCGGGCTTTTGTCGAAAAGCGCCAGCCTGAATTTAAACGCCAGCCGAAATAAACAGCCGCCCCCTCGAAATTCGAGGGGGATGATTCATTCACGGGTATTTCCTTTTTATCCTCAGGTAAACTTCCCCTCTCCACGGAGATGAGCTCGCTCTTACTATTTAATCCCTCTGACGTGAATATTAATTTCCTCTGGAGCAATAGCAAAATGAAGAAGAAAGGCTTCAGAAATCTGGTTTTGCAGATCCCGAAGAACGAGCGGCACATTATAGGTAACAGGTGCCTGTAGAGAGAGTTCAATCGTGATGGTCGGAATTAGTTCTATTGACAGCTTTAAAATGTCAGAGCGCGTAATGTACGCATTCTTTTCCAGCTCATATTCAAGCAGCTGTACATATACTATTTTGGAGATCTCGATAATCTCATGATGGAAATCCGGACGAACAATCGTCGTCTCCCCTATTTTTCTCTTATTGAAAATGATTTCTTTTCCCTTTTGAATAAACCGTTTAAAAAAATTCTGTTCTACCTGTCTTAACGGAATCGGCATAACATGTTTCCCCTGAGTCTCACGGATAAAGCGGGCCAGCTGGATTTCCTGAGGTGTCCGGATATCTGTAATGTAATGGAAGCGTCGAATCGGTCCTATGCCAAGCCGCTCTGCAATCCGTTTCGTCATTTTATCACTTGTGCCAATGATAAGGATGGATGATAGCTCTGCCTCTTGAAGAGCCTCAAGAACTGCTTCCCGGTGGCTATCCTCATGAAATATGGCACGGCGTACAGCTTTAATCGTATTTTTTTCAAACTTCGCACTAGTACCCGCCTTTTTTTCTCCGTTAATAATAAGAAGTCCATCATCAATAATTCCTTCTATATTTCTTTGATGCGCAAACTCTAATGCCGATGTACTTTTTCCAGTACCGCTTGGACCGCTTAATGAATATATTTCCATCTAACTCACCATCCCTTTCTCTAGTGTAAATGATCAATCCGTCGTTGCCGAATGGAGTTTTGCACAAATTTCTGCGTTATCGTAAGAATTCGCTATATAGCATGAAAAGATACTATTTTCTGAAATTCACACTTTCTATCAAGGCTGTTATGGTACAATGTAAATTATATTTTATTATTTAGGAGTGTTTACTTTGAAAGTTCAACCATCACAAAAAATGTCCCTATTTGCGCCTTCTATCTTCGGCGATTTAAAACAATGTGCGCGAGAACAACAAGCAAAAGGTATGAAGTTAATCGATTTAAGCCTTGGAAGTCCTGATATTCCTCCGGCCGCCTTTCTGCGGGAAATGATGTCTGAACTGACAAAGCTAGAAACGTCTTATGGTTACACATTAACAGGTATTCAACTATTTAATGAAGCCGTAAGCCGTTACTATAAACGGGTAAATCATGTTACATTGGACCCTTCTACAGAAATCGTACAGACGATGGGCTCTCAGGAGGGGCTTGTTCACCTGCCTGTTGCGTTTTGCAACCCCGGTGATATTGTATTAACAACAAACCCTGCCTATGTCGCTTATGATGCCGG
>DEQA01000201.1:4494-4655 GCA_002359075.1 Planococcaceae bacterium UBA3378 | reverse complement strand
ATTCACCTGGCAGGAGCCGAACCTTATTACATGCCGTTAACAAAGGAAAACGGCTATCTTCCTGATCTTTCTGCCGTACCGGAAGAGGTTGCGCAAAAGGCAAAACTGCTTATTTTAAATTTACCTGGCAATCCGGTTCCGGCCATGCCGTCCACAGAGTA
>DEQA01000201.1:1790-4446 GCA_002359075.1 Planococcaceae bacterium UBA3378 | reverse complement strand
GCCTTTGCAAAAAAATACAATATTATCGTTCTGCATGATGCTGCTTATTCAGAATTTTATTTTAAAGGGGACGCTCCGCTCAGCTTCCTTTCTACTCCTGGGGCAAAGGAAGTAGGTTTAGAAATTAATTCACTGTCAAAAAGCTTCAGCCTTGCAGGTACGCGAATCGCTTACATTGTCGGTAATGCTGAGATGGTTTCTTTATTAAAACAGTTAAAATCCAACCTCGACTTCGGGACTTTCGAGCCAATCCAGTTAGTCGCAGCAAAAGCATTAGATCATGCTGAAGAAATTACAGCAAACCTTCGTACAACCTTTGCATCACGACATAAAGTATTGATGGAAGGTCTCACTTCCATCGGCTGGGAAGTTGCGCCAAGCAACGGCGGCATGTTCGTTTGGGCAAAGCATCCTTTTAATATGGATAGTACGTCTGTTGCCTTTGAAGCGATTAAACAAACAGGTGTTGTCATGGTACCAGGTACAGCTTTTGGCACTGCCGGCGAAGGCTATATGCGCCTTGCTCTTGTGCAGGATGTCGAGAAATTAACGGAAGCCGTGCAAAGACTTTCCCATATGACAATAAAAAAAGAAGCTACTGTTTAATAAGCAGCTTCTTCAATGGACGCAGCTTCCCGGCTGCGTCTTTTTACTCCTCTAAAAACGTATATGTAATAACACCCTCATCCTCAATTTCTGTTCCGTCATTCATTACGAGCACCGTTTGGAAAATGATTTCATCTGTTTCTTCACATGACCATCGATCATCCGGAACGATTTCAAAATCCACAAATTCCAAGCCTTTTGTATGGACACTCCCTACAAGCTCTACTGAAGATTTACCGATAATCTGCGTTGCATCCCCTGCTCTTTTTACTACGCGCAGTATAATACAGTCAATTTTTTCGACATCTGAGTCGGCGGACACGTAGACCTTTCCGGTCAGGATCTCTCCTTCTATTAAGTCCGTTTTATCCACCATCGTGTCGACCTTTACTCCATTGCATTCCAGTGTTGTAAACCATTTGTTTATCATGCTTTTCATCCCCTTTTATAGAAAATCGGCAGCTTAGGCTACCGATTATTGTATATCTTCATATTTATCTTCTTCATTTACCTGGAATTTATTATAACGCTCTTTGAATAACTGATAAAAATGTTGAATAATTACTTTCAACAGCGCATATGAAGGAATCCCCAGAATAACACCGAATACGCCAAATAAGGACCCTGCTGTCAACAGGACAAAGATAATCGTAATCGGATGTATACTTAAAGATTTACCCATAATCTGCGGGGAAATAAACTTCCCTTCGATTAATTGCACGACCGTCCAAACAACACCGACCTTTATGATCATGAAAGGGTCAGTCACAATGGCGATAATGAGTGCCGGGGTAATAGCAATGACCGGTCCCAAATAAGGAACAACACTTGTTACCATAGCTAAAGCCCCTAAAAGAAGTGCATACGGTAGTTTGATAATAAAGAATCCAATCGTAACCATTATACCGATACAAATGGATACTAAAATCTGCCCTTGGATATAGGAGCTGATTTGATTGTCCATATCTCCCATTATATCGTCCACAAATTTACGCATACGCGGCGGAAACAGGCGAAGGATGAAGTGCGGCATTTTTTCGCCTTCCCACAATAGGTAGAATAAAATGAACGGCACAATGGCAAGCGATAGTACAATCCCCGTTAATGTTGTGACAACACCTGTCAAACCCGAAGCAACATTTGTCGTTAAAAACGTCGCCATATCTTTGACAGTTGCTGTCAAGTTGTCCGTAATATTCACCAGCACTTTATCATATTCCAGATTGGCATTTGCTAAATATTCATTAATTCGCGAATTATTTATAAAAGCGATCACATTATCAAGAAGTGACATAAAATAAATCGGGAATTCCTGCAGCAAATTCGTAAACTGGTCGCGGAGGAATGGGAAAACCAATAAAATCAAAAATGTAATCAAGCTGATCAGCCCGACAAAAATAATGACGATTGCCCAAATGCGTGGCACTTTCCACCGCATCAAAATCCGCAGGAACGGCCGCAGCAGGTAGTAAAGAATGACACCAAGCACACCTGGTAAAATAACGACTTCAAACAGTACCTGAATCGGTTGGAAAATAAATGCGATTTTATCAAAGATAAAAATGACGCAGCCAAACAATAAAGTGATAATTAATAAGAATAATAAATTTTTCCCGCCAAGAAAGCGGATGAACCGCGTAGAGAAGAAGTGGGATCTCTCTTGCGGTAATTGCTCTTTTTGACTATCCTGTTCCAAAAAAACCACCCCGATAAACTCTCTGATTATTATTTATATTGTATCATTAATCATTATATCTTGTATGATTTTACTCTAGTTGCCTTCTAAAAAATCCCGTAGCAGCTGTTTATTTTCCTCTTGATCGATTGCAAGTACTAACCCGAGACCGCTGACACGCTCGTCTGTGTATGTCCCTTGGGCAGGAATTGTCATTTTCGATACTTCCACACCACCCACGGCCATGCTAAGCACCGTTTTCAACTGTTCCCCTGATGTTACGTCAGTTGTAATATACCCTTGTGCAGCGCCAACCAGTTTCGGCAGATTTTTTGCATTACTGACAGAGAGCAATTCATTTTTCAGTGCCTCAAT
>DEQA01000201.1:0-1657 GCA_002359075.1 Planococcaceae bacterium UBA3378 | reverse complement strand
ACACCGATATGGGCAGACATATCCTTTTCAACATCTATATCTACTCCGTCCGGTGCCATGATGTCGATCAGTGATTCAAAGCTCTTAAAGTCAATCAGTGCATAATGATGAATTGGTACATCGAACATTTGTGAAATGGTATCTTTAGCAAGCTGAACTCCGCCTAGGTAATAAGCCGTATTTAATTTATAGTTCCCGTAGTCAGGAATTTCCGCGTAAATATCCCGCATAAAGGATACAAGCTTGATCTCATCCGTTTTTTTCTGCCATGACACAAGCATCATCGTATCGGAACGAGAATGCTCCTCTCCACGTGTATCTATTCCAAGCAACAGGTAATTAACCGTTTCCCCGTCTTTTTCATCCGGGACAAAATCTTCTACTGCCCCGTCCGGCTTGGCATCACCGGCTAATTTCTGACCTGCCCGGAATTGGCTATAACCGTAAAATCCTACTGCTAAAATAAGAAGCAGCAAAGCAGTAACAAACACACGGCCTTTTCTCATCTTTCTTTTTTTATAACGGCGTTGTTTCTGTTCTTCCATAAATAAAACTCCTTTATTATTACTCACCTATTGGACGCACTACTATCTTATTATGTTTCCAATTATTGTGCATACATTATACTACGTGAGACATACGTTTGCCGATTTTTTTGCCAAACTAATTCTTTGTATATAACCGTGTTGCCGTGCTACAATAGTAATATTTTTCAGGAGGTGTTTATTATGGAAAAAGCTACTTTTGCCGGCGGCTGTTTTTGGTGTATGGTGAAGCCCTTTGACCAGTGGGACGGTATACATAAAGTAACGAGCGGATATATGGGAGGGCATATTGAAAACCCTTCCTATGAGGATGTTAAAAAAGGGACATCAGGTCATTTGGAGGTTGTTCAAATCGAATTTGATCCTTCGATTTTCAGTTATGAACAGCTATTGGATGTTTACTGGATGCAGATCGATCCGACAGATGACGGCGGCCAGTTCCACGACCGCGGGGAATCTTACAGAACGGCTATCTTTGTTCATAGCGAAGACCAGCGTAAAAAAGCCGAAAAATCCAAAGAGGATCTTGCTGCGAGCGGTCGTTTCAAAAAACCAATCGTTACTGAAATACGTGATGCTGAAGCCTTTTACGTCGCAGAAGACTACCATCAGGACTACTATAAAAAAGAAACCGAGCATTATAAAGAAGACCGTGAAAAGTCAGGACGCGATGAATTTTTGCAACAACATTGGAAGTAATTACACTGCCCGCTTATGTGGGCGGTTTTTTTAGAATCTTAAGTTTACATAATAATATTATAATGTGTTAAATGGTGAATCGAGGGTATTTCACGAGAATTCGCGGGTATTTCCATATTTCCGCGGGTATTTTCAATAAAAACGCGGGTAAACATAATAGGATATCTCCTAATTCAGGGTAAGGTTGGCTGCATGTCGAGATGAATACTACAATCATCATACTTCTTAGTAGATCATGAACAAAAAGGCTGTCCAAGTAATCATTACTTTTTTGGACAGCCTTTACTTTATTGATAGCTTTTTTCAAGTTCCCAATTTGATATGGCTTCCATAAAGAATTCGCCATATTTCTCGAGCTTGTTTGCTCCTACCCCATTGATCGCCAAAAAATCTTCCGGAGTTGTTGGACGCTT
>DEQA01000177.1 GCA_002359075.1 Planococcaceae bacterium UBA3378 | reverse complement strand
ATGTATTTTCTGTTTTAGGCATCGGGAAAAGCGGCTCGGCAGGCCTCGTGGATGGGGGAACGAATGCCGTCTTCCGGGTAAATGGTATTGATACAGAACGCTCATCCAACCGGTTTACGCTAAATGGTTACGCTATTACGTTAAAAGAGACATTTAATACAAAGGAGACATTGCAAAATCGGATTAATTCATTAACAGAATTAATTAAAACAACGGAGGCAGCGAAGGAGCAGCTTGATAGCAAAATTGGTGAATTAGAGAAAGACGTAACAGATAAAGAGACAGTATATAATTCATTATTTTCGAGCTATGGTGATGCGCCCAAAGTTGGTCTTAGTTCAAAAGAAATGGCGTTATTTGCAGCACTTACACCTGCTCAACTAGCAGAACTAAAAAGGATAGATTTAAAAGATAAAGAAGCAATTAAGAATTTGAATGAAGGCTTTACAGATAATCAAAAAGCAATCCTTGAAAACTTGGATGTTGAAAAAATAAAATTAATAAACAATCTAGATTTAGATAATACAGATTTAGAGAATAAAAGTTTAGATATCATTCAAAAATACAGTGCTTATGAGCAGTTGGGTGATAACAGTAAAGTGCTCCTTTCTTCTATGGAAGATGGAGAACTTGAAAAATTAGCAGGAATTGATTTATCTTCGAAAGAGGAGATAGATAAGAGTGGTTTAACAGATGATCAAATAAAGTTATTAAAAAG
The DNA here is from genome assembly GCA_002359075.1 of Planococcaceae bacterium UBA3378. Lineage (GTDB taxonomy): Bacteria > Bacillota > Bacilli > Bacillales_A > Planococcaceae > Lysinibacillus_B. The sequence goes on along the minus strand of DEQA01000177.1, from coordinate 3,453 downwards.
CTTTTCACCAGAGCAATTAGCAATTCTTGATAATCTATCTGGAGAAAGTTTGAAAGAAACCCGTGATATCGTCAATGCAAAAAATGGTTATGATAGTAAACAGAAAGAATTGGAGTCTACCCAAGTACAACTGAATCAAGCAACGGCAGATATCGATAAATATAACGTCGACTTAGATGCAGCTAATAAGCAATTAGCTAAAACACCTGTGGATTCAACATCAGGGAAAACAGTCACACTAACAGCCACAACAAACGTCGATGAAATCGTGGATAAAATTAAAGAGTTCGTTAAAACGTATAACGGCTTTATAACTGATTTAAAGAACTTAACGAATGAAACAAAATACCGCGACTATAAACCGTTAACAACGCTGCAGCGAAAAGAGTTGGAAGATAAGGAAGTTGAGCTTTGGGAAAGAAAGGCGAAGAGCGGTTTATTGCGCAATGATTCAATTATTTCGTCTGGCTTATCTTCTATGCGAAGCTTAATTTACCAGTCAAATCCTGCTGTTAGCAACCCGAAGTATAATACGTTATATAATATTGGGATTACGACGTCGAAAGATTATAATGCAGGCGGTACGCTGGAGATTGACGAGAAAAAACTGCGCGCAGCGCTTGAAGCAGATCCGGATTCAGTTGTGCAGCTCTTAACAGGAGACGGGGAGCAGGATGCAACAGTTACTGTGAATGGCGAGACCAAACAGGCCGATACAAAAGGATTTTTACGTAAAATCCGGACGGAAATGGATGTCATGGAAAAGAAAATTGACGAGCGTGCGGGACGCGGATCGATGAGTGAAACACAGTATACATTAGGGAAAAATTTGCGTGATGTAAACAAACGTATTGAAACGTGGGAAGATAAGCTGACGGCGAAAGAAACCCGTTACTGGACGCAATTCAGCGCAATGGAATCCATGATTAATAAGGCAAATAACCAATCATCCATGCTGACGAATCAATTCTTTTCATAGGACTGGAGTGGACAAACAAAATGAATAATCAACAACAGCTGCTCCAGCTTTCCGCAAAGCTTTTTCAGCTTTTAGAAACGAATCCAAACGGGGATGAGCGTGACGCGTTTCTTGAAGAGGTCGACCTGCTCCTTGAACAGCGTGGACAGGTGTTAGAAGCTCTTCGAGAAGAAAATTATCAGTTGGATAAAGAAAATAAAGTACATGGACTGCTTATTGAGTTGGATAAAGGGATTCGGGACCGGCTTGATCTTGTGATGCAGGAGGTGAAAAAGGATATGAAAAATTTGCAGATGGCAAAGCAAAAGGAAAAAGAATATATCAATCCTTATTCATCCGTGCGTGTGTTAGATGGAAAGTACTACGATAAGAAAAAATAGGGAATGTTCCTGATGAGGAATCAGGCAGTGTTTCTAAAGGAGTGTTTACAATGGTAGCCCAAACTGCAACTGCTTTTAATGCATACAAACAAAACAGTGTCACAACCGCTTCACCAGGAGAATTGACATTGATGTTATATAACGGATGTCTGAAATTTTTAACGAAGGCTAAAAAAGCAATCGATGAAAAGGATATTCAGGAGAAAAATACAAATATCCAAAAGGCGCAGGCGATTATTACGGAGCTGATGTCTACATTGAAAATGGAAGAAAACGTGTCAAAACAAATGTTTTCACTATACGAATACATGAACCGCCGCCTGGTAGAGGCCAATATCCAAAGTGATACAGCCATCATAGAAGAGGTAGAAGGCTTGGTAACGGAGTTCCGTGATACATGGAAGGAAGTTCTCAAAATTACGCGCCAGCAGCAATACGGTAGCGCACAGCAAGTATAAGAAAATACTATTTTCATACATGCCATTTAGAAGGGAATCTGCCTTTTAGATGGCATGTTTTATTGCCAACAAAAGAAACGCTGGCAAGCAAAAAAATAATAATACACACTAGCATACTTTTAATAAAAGCTGTGGAATGTCGAAAAAACCTCGCAATCTGTCCTTTTTCCATGAAAATAAGAAAAAGAACCGATAATTTAAGAAGAATAAAGTACAAAAGAGAATGCTTGGTAATTTAATTATTCTGAAAATATAGACTTACATATTGTATACAGTTACAATGTAGAAGTAGAGAAAAAGAACGAAAAAGGTAGAGTTAAATAGACCTATCTGCAATTTTTTGTCTTACATGTGTCGGCTCTCTATCCTACATCATGACGATACACCCTCGATAGAGGCGGTTCACTTACAATTCCACATCAGCAGAAAAGCGTATTTGCCTCATGAAAATTGGCTTTTCAACTTTCATATCTAGAGCGTATAGATCTACCCACACTCATTTACTTCAGCAGCACATTAGAAAGCAAGATTCGATTTCTCTTTGTCACAGGAATATGATGGAAATTAGGATTTGTTATAGAAAAATATAGGAGGTTCATGTCTTTTACCTAGACCTATTGCTTAGTTTTTAGGTGAATTAGTTATGTAATCATCAATTTAAGGGAGGTGAGGAAGATGTGAAGAGGAATAAAAACAAAATCCTCAAGTAAACCGTCCTGGCAGACTAGTACTTGAGGATTTGGACAGCAGGAGTAAACCTGCCTTATTGCAAGTATACTCCTTTTTTAAAATTAATTAAATTAAAAGGAGGAAAAAATATGAAAAAGAAAACAGATTTTCAGATAACATCGGATACAAAGAGGATTGCTCCGTTTTGGGAAAAGGGAACGGGGGAGCTGCATTCGGAAGTCCTTGAGGGTAATCATGTGATCCATCTGCCGGTGCCTCCGTATGAAATTATCGATTATAATCTGCGGAGAATCGGGTCAAGCCTGCGCGGGGCAAAGGATAGTGCGAAGCAGGTAATCGGGTCGGCCAGTATGTTTCCGGTAGCTTTAGGAAGAAATATGGAATGGATCTGGTTTATGAGCGAGGCGATGAGAAATGAACATTGTCACTGGTATGCTCTGCATCACGTAAAGAAAATAAGCAAGATTGATGATAAGAGGACGAGTATTCTTTTATATTGCGGACGCGAGGATGTTCTTCCGGTATCTGGAAATACTTTAATCAATCGGAAGAGGAAAGCCCATCTTTTTCAATCAAAATTGTGGCAAAACAATTATCACCATCCATTTCTGTATGATCAGCCGTCTGAGCGCTTTGGGAAAGTCAGCGAGGGCGAGCGTCCGCCGTATAAGGTAAATAAGCCAGAAGAAGATGAGGAAGATAAGTAATTTTTTATAGTGAAAATGAAAGGGGTGTCCGAGAAGTCTTTCTCGGATGCCTCCTTTGCGTTGTGATTCGTGATATGCGGACGCTGCCGGGGCAATATCCTACAGCAGATTTTTATAGTGAGCAGAGGCTGTATGAAAAGTAAAATTACTTATAACACAGCCTTTTTCCTCCTATCCACCCACTATTTTTACATAGAAATGATCCGTCAATAGTTGCCTGTTATTTGCTAAATTTTGTC
>DEQA01000056.1 GCA_002359075.1 Planococcaceae bacterium UBA3378 | reverse complement strand
CTCTTTCCTCTCGTTATAAAAAATGGTAAAGTGATGAAGAAAGCGAGGGGACGTGATGAGAGTGAATTGTTTTAAATGCGCATATTTCAAAGTGACATGGGACCCGGCAAATCCGCGGGGATGCCAGGCATATGGATTTAAAACAAAGCAGCTTCCTTCGATCGTCGTGAAGCAATCATCCGGCATGGAGTGTATGAAGTTTGTCTCAAAGGAGGAACAGCCATGATTTCTTACGAAGCGGTGCTTGCACAAATGGAGCAGCTCGTTCAAAGTGCAAAAAATACGTCTAATGAGCAGCATATGCGCGAACAGCTGGCAGCGGTCAAAGCATTATGCGAAGTCGTTCTTGGACAAGCAGAAAAGCCGCAGCGTATGGCATCCGCCGTACAGGCGGCCCCAATACAGCAAAGCCAGCATATGCTCATACAACAAACAGCCTCTTCCGATCGGCTGAATGAGCAGGATGCGAATGGCGATTCAATCTTTGATTTTTAAAATAATAGTGCTAGGCTGGTAGTTTGTTTATGGATGATGGGGATTTGTATTTAGAGACCAAAAAAGATCTCAAAAGGAGTAGCGGGCTACTCTTGATAGAGGATTCCTTTCCACAAAAGCAATAGGCTGCCATTGACTGAATGAAAGAGGTTTTATGATGAAAGGTTCAATTATTTCTGGGGCGGTTCACGGATTTTTAGCTGTAGCTCTCGGTGCATTTGGTGCACATGCGCTTAAAAATGTACTGGATGATTACGGACAGGGGATTTGGGATACAGCAGTTCAGTATCAAATGTTTCATGCTGCCGCTCTGCTTCTCATCGGTATTTTGATGAGCTCGAAATTATTTGGGGAAGTAAAGCAATTAAAAATAGCGATGGTTTGCTTCAATTTTGGCATTCTATTTTTTGCCGGCAGTCTTTATACGCTGGCTTTGACTGGTATCGGCATGTTCGGCGCGATTACACCGATTGGCGGCGTACTCTTTTTGATCAGCTGGGTGCTGGTGATCGTTTCAACAGTGAAATCCACAAAATAATACATGACCCTTGTTTTTCATGATGATAATGAAAGCAAGGGTTATTTTCGTATGTAGAACTTGAAAAACACGATAATGATATAAATCACGGAAAAGGAATGGTGAACGAATGGAACGATTATTTTTATTATTGGAAAAAAACTATGAAGAGATGATTGCAATCCGCCGGTATTTACATGAAAGACCGGAGCTGTCATTTCAGGAAGTACATACACCGGCCTATATTGCTAATTTCTACCGTGAACTAGGGCTGGAAGTACGTGTTGGTGTAGGCGGACGGGGAGTAGTAGCAACACTGCGTGGTGGAAAGCCAGGTAAAACAGTTGCCTTGCGTGCTGATTTTGATGCGCTTGCTATTCAAGAATTGAATGACCTTCCTTATAAATCCAAAAATGACGGTGTGATGCATGCTTGCGGCCATGATGGTCATACAGCAACACTACTTGTTTTGGCGCGTTGTCTGGCAGAAATGCGCGAGGAACTGACAGGCAATATAGTCTTTATTCATCAGCATGCGGAAGAATTAGCGCCTGGCGGGGCAAAGGCGATGATTGAAGATGGTTGTTTAGAAGGGGTGGATGTTATTTTTGGTACCCACCTTTGGGCACCTACACCACTAGGTACCGTACTAGTAAGGGAAGGGGCTATTATGGCAGCAGCCGACCGGTTTGAAATTGTGATTCAAGGAAAAGGCGGTCACGGGGCAGAGCCGCATCAGGCAGTTGATGCCATAGTAACAGGGGTACAGTTTGTAACACAGCTCCAGACGCTTATTTCACGCCGTATTAATCCGTTGCATCCGGCGGTGATTACTGTCGGGCATTTTGAAGCGATCAATCCGTTTAATGTTATTGCCGATACCGCAAAACTGGCAGGAACAGTTCGAACATTTAATGAAGAGGTGCGTGAGCAGATTATAGAGGAACTGGAGCTTCTCTTGAAGTCCGTTTGTTTAGGTGCAGGAGCAACCTATACATATAATTATTACCGCGGCTATCCGCCAGTTGTGAATCACCCGCAGGAGACGGCCTTTGTAGCGGAAATTGCAGAAGAGATCCATGAAGTGAAGAAAGTGGAAACTTGTGAGCCGTTTATGATTGGGGAGGATTTTGCTTATTATATGGAACACGTGCCTGGGACATTTTTCATCACTGGGGCAAAAGACCCTAGCTGGGAAACCGCATATCCTCATCACCATGCAAGGTTCAATTTCGATGAACGGGCTATGCTTATTGCCGCTAAAATAATGGGGAAAGCCGCTTGGAATTTTTTACAAAACAATTAATAAGCATTTGATAAGGGATCTATCAATAAAGGGAAATAAGTAATAAAGTATGACGAAAAACACTCTTTTATGTGAAACTCCTCGAAATAAAAACCAAATTAAAATAAAATATCCTTGATATGGAAAAAACCTGAGGAGGAAATACTATGAAGGTCGGCGCGAAGTTAAATGTAGCGTTCTGGTCAATTGTTACACTCCTATGCATTTCGGTAGGAATCAGTTTTTACAATTTAGCTAATATCGAGGATAAAACAGATGAAGCATTGAATAACAGAGTGGCACAGCTGCGCATTATAGATGAAATACGGGTTGATGTCGGAATGCAGGGATTATACGCCCGTGC
>DEQA01000206.1 GCA_002359075.1 Planococcaceae bacterium UBA3378 | reverse complement strand
TGACAGTTTTTATATTTCTTTCCGCTGCCGCATGGACATGGATCGTTACGTCCGATTGTATCCGTTTTACGTACAGGCATTTTCTTCGGCTTGGCACTGCCCTCTTCTTTCGGGTTGACCGCCTGTCCTTTCGCTACTTCCTCACGCTGCAGGTTGTTGCGGATTTCTGCCTTCATCGCATATTTCGTAACGTCCTCACGGATAGAGTCTACCATATCCTCAAACATGGCGAACCCTTCCTGCTGATACTCACGAAGCGGATCGTTCTGGCCGTATGCACGAAGGTGAATCCCTTGGCGCAGCTGATCCATTGCATCAATATGGTCAATCCATTTTGAGTCGATCGCACGCAGTAAAATGACTTTTTCGAATTCACGCATCCGCTCAGGTGTCAACGCTTCCTCTTTTTCATTATAGCGGGCAATGACAGCTTCTTTGATGACATCGGTAATCTGCTCAGCAGACAGTCCTTCAAAGTCAGAAGCCTGCAGATCGCCCTCGTCCATTAAATTCGCTGACAAGTAGTCGATCAGTGCCTGCAAATTCCAGTCACTTTGCTCGCCCTGCGTATGAAGCGCCACCGCATGATCAATGGACTCATAAATCATATTTTCTACAAGTTCGCGCATGTTCTCCGTTTCGAGTACCTGCTCACGCTCTTTATAAATAACCTCACGCTGCTGACGCAGAACATCATCATATTGCAGAAGACGTTTACGTGCATCGAAGTTATTCCCCTCTACACGTTTTTGCGCTGATTCCACCGCACGCGATACCATCTTCGACTGGATTGGCTGTGAGTCATCCATTCCAAGCTTTGTCATCATATTTTTCATGTTATCTGAACCGAAACGGCGCATTAACTCATCTTCCAATGACAGATAGAACTGTGTCACACCGGCGTTCCCCTGACGACCGGAACGACCGCGCAGCTGGTTATCGATACGGCGTGATTCATGACGCTCCGTCCCTATGACTGCAAGACCACCAAGTTCTAATACACCTTCACCCGGTTTAATATCCGTACCACGGCCCGCCATGTTTGTCGCAATTGTTACAGCGCCTTTATTCCCGGCATTTGCAATAATTTCCGCCTCACGTTCGTGATTTTTGGCGTTCAATACATTATGCGGGATTTTATGTTTTGTCAGTAACTGCGAAATAATTTCCGATGTTTCAATAGCTACTGTCCCGACAAGCACCGGCTGGCCATTGCGGTGACGCTCGGCGATATCCTTTGCAACCGCCTCGAATTTCCCCTGCATAGACGCATAGATCAAGTCCGGCTTATCCTCACGGGCAATCGGCATGTTCGTTGGAATCGCGATGACCTGCATGTTGTAAATATTGCGGAATTCCTCTTCCTCTGTTTTAGCTGTACCTGTCATACCGGCAAGCTTTTCATACATACGGAAGTAGTTTTGGAACGTAATCGTCGCCATTGTCATCGATTCGTTTTGGATATCAAGACCTTCCTTCGCCTCGATCGCCTGATGCAGACCATCCGAATAGCGGCGGCCCTTCATTAAACGGCCTGTAAAGCTGTCAACAATGACAACCTCACCTTCCTGCACAACATAATCGACATCTTTATGCATCGATACATGCGCTTTTAATGATTGGTTAATCGCATGATTTAGGCGGACATGTGTCAAATCAAATAAGTTATCAATCCCAAAGGCACGCTCTGCCTTTTCGATACCGGCTTCTGTCAGTGTCACGCCCTTTGAGGACTCGTCATAGTTGTAATCTTCCTCTGCTTTTAGCATACGGACAAACGCATTTGACTGGATATACAGCTGGGCTGTCTTCCCTGCCTGTCCTGAAATGATCAGCGGTGTACGCGCCTCATCGATTAAAATCGAGTCTACCTCATCGATGATGGCATAATGAAGCGGACGCTGTACTTTATCTTCTTTATAAAGCACCATATTATCCCGCAAATAGTCAAAGCCCAGTTCATTGTTTGTAGAATACGTGATATCCGCCGCATACGCCTCGCGTTTGCCGTTTTTATCAAGGCTGTTTAAGTTCAGTCCGACCGTCAAGCCAAGCCAGTTATACAGCTCGCCCATCTCTGTCGCATCACGTGTTGCCAAATATTCATTGACCGTCACAACATGGACGCCTTTACCAGCTAACGCATTCAAGTAAACCGCCATTGTAGCTGTCAGCGTTTTACCTTCCCCGGTCTTCATCTCTGCAATGTTGCCGTCATGCAATGCAGCAGCACCCATGATCTGTACTTTATAAGGATACAGGCCTAATACGCGTTTTGCCGCCTCACGCGCAACCGCAAATGCTTCCGGCAGTAATTGATCTAATGATTCGCCGTCTTTATAGCGTTGTTGGAATTCGGGTGTCTTTGCTTGTAACTGTTCATCCGAATAGCCTGCCATTTGACTTGCCAGTGCTTCAACCTGCTCTGCTACTTTTTCAAGACGTTTTACTTCTTTTTTATTGAAATCAAACATTTTATTTAAGATGTTTAGCATGTATTGTTCACTTCCCGTTTAGTATCAAATTTCATTTTATCATTTAGTAGTACGGTGGTGCAAACTGTCAACGCCAAGAAATAAAACAGGCCAGACGGACGCAGCATCATTTCTTCACTTTCTTTAAACGCAGGATGTCTTTCATTAGATCATTAATAGCTTCCTTATTAAATGCTTCTTGAAAATGTCCTGTTCCCCACGCACGCATTTCTTCATGCTCCTCATGAGCCGGATCATGCCAAGCTTCTAAAAAATAGGCATAGCCTCCCGGTCCCCCGACATCCTCCGGAGGACATAACCCCTCTGCCTCGAGCAGCTCAGGGTGGGGATATGGATAGTCTTCTATGACTTCTACTAATGTGAGCAGATGCCGCCAGCTATCCCCGAAATCGTACTCATACTCCACCGTCTTATGCTCTTTGAAAATCTGCGGCAATTTACAGGTCCAGGCCCGTTTAAAAATTATTTTCTTTAATCTTTCCATATTCATCACATCATACTTATCCAGCTCTGCTCCATTTCGGATGAGCTCTTGATAATATGCAAGCAGTCCGCTCTCTTCTTCCATCACTTCTTCATCACATACAATTCTTGTTGTGTAGTCGCCGGATTTCACTGTAAATTCATATAAATGATAATCCTGCCAACCCATCACAAACTGCAACGTATCATGCAGACGTGTAAATGTCGTTTCCGCCGGTATGATAAACGTCCGTTTCACCTCTGGCTGGACATCAAGGAGCTCCACCTGCATTTTATAAGCTAAAAACATAACATCACCCTTCCTCATAATAAAAGCCCCCGCAACTTGCGGGAGCTCCGTCATCTATTTTTCACTTAGTTTGCTTCTGTTTCAATTAAACCATATTTTCCGTCTTTCCGTTTATAGACGATGTTTGTACCGTCTGTTTCGGCATCCGTAAAGATGTAGAAATCATGGCCCAGCAGGTTCATTTGAAGAATCGCTTCTTCCTGATCCATTGGTTTTAAGTTAAATTGCTTTGTGCGTACGATTTGATATTCTTCATCTGTCTCCGTCTCCGGCTCTGCCAATGCGACATTCGCGAAGTAAGTGCCTGCTCCCTCACGCTCCCGGAATTTACGGTTTACTTTTGTTTTATATTTGCGGATTTGACGCTCTAATTTGTCTACGATCAGATCAATAGCAGCATACATATCGTTATGACGCTCTTCTGCACGAAGTGTCAAATTTTTCATCGGAATTGTTACTTCTACTTTTGTCTGTTTATCATTATAGACCTTTAAATTGACGTTTGCTGTCGCTTCCATTTCCTCGTTAAAGTAGCGTTCAACCTTCTCGACTTTCGTCTCCACATACTCGCGAATCGCTGGAGTTACCTCAATGTTTTCGCCACGAATGTTAAACTTTAGCATGTAAACTCCTCCTTCAATACGGCTATACTACTTAATTTCGATCTCCAACCGAAAAATCCTGCCAAATCCAAAAAAAATCTTTGAAAAAATGGCCTTATTTTTTGGTCCCGTGCATCTCTTTCCGGCGTCTCGCCTTCAGCTCGCTGATGATTAATGATTCCACCCCCGGCTGATTAGAAAACACGATACCATAATGATACCCGCTTCCGAATTTTTTACTCCATACGATTTCCCCGATCCCGCGGATTTCTACTTGATCAAGCGTAAAGAAAACCTCCACCTGTACCACTTTATTGATATAACTGCCCAGGTCCACTCCCGCCAGCATCTTTATACCGTGCGGACTAATATCCAGCACCTTACACGCTAGCCGGCTATCCCCGGATACAGCCGACTTTCCATCAATCAGCACGATAAACCCTGCATCAATCGGCTCGCCGAACGAAAAACGGAACCCTTCTTTTCTTTTAAATATCACCCTAACACCCCCAACTGCTAAACAGGTATATTGTTCACCTACTTATATCGCCCATTATACGACAAAATTTAGCAAATAACAGG
>DEQA01000090.1 GCA_002359075.1 Planococcaceae bacterium UBA3378 | reverse complement strand
TGTTGCTTCTATTGTTTTTTTCACCCAAGTGATCGAGCGGACAATATTGCTTTTATGAACATCATAAAAAAATGTTACGTAGTAGTCGCCGATAACGTATGTGCCGCTTGTTTTGCTGCCATCGCTATCTTTGTAATTTTGCGTATAGTTTACTCTGTCCTTTGTAATATAGTGGACAGGATCTCCGTATTTCTTTTCAACAGCAGACCGGTTAGCCCCTACTGTAATACCAAAGGCAGATTGTCCGTTCCTTGTCTCATACCCTCCTGTTTCTTCACCGGCTGTCCGTCCGGTTAAATAAAATTCCTCATAATCGTCACTCATCATATTCCAAGTCATGTTATATTCCGAGTCAAACGTTTTGTAAGCCGGGGCACTTACAGTAGTGAAGGGAATGGTTACCGCTTCATTCATCGCTTTTCCGTTTACATCCGTAATCTTCGGGGACACAACTAATTGGTACGCAGAAGAATAGGACAGACGCTCTGCCGGCTTTACTGTCAATATATTACCGGACACAGAGGCAGCGATAGCAATTTTAGCAGAGCCTTTTGATATATATACATGTTGGTTAACGGAACCAGGATCAATAGCCCGATTAAATGTTATTTTCCACTCTTTATCAAGTGCGGTATTGGAAAAGCTTGGCCACGTTTTAGCTGCGGCCACTTCAGTGAATAGAGCAATAAACATTAAGGAAGCAATGATGGGCATCACTGCTTGGCGTTTCTTCATTTACGGGAGTCCTCTTTCCTGTATGTATGTTTTCATCATATTTTTCGTACTTTTCTCACGTTCTTTAAATAGGTCAAAAGGCTCTAAAATGAATATGCTACACTACTTTTTTGTTCAGTAAGAATAAAGATGGATAGACATAAAGTAAGGAATGAAGGGGAGTCTTTGGAATCGGGCGTGTAGGAATAGCGTAGGCTTCCTTTTTTATAAAAAATTCACTTCTCTTTAAACTATTTTAATAAAATAAACAAAAGAGAACGGAAAAACCGGTACCGTTGAATTTCTCCTGAAGAAAAGCAGAAATATTATATGTTTTTTGCTATTCCCTCTGCTCCACGGTAAATCTTTCTGTTTTTTATGTATATAGTCCCTCCCGCATAGAACATAGTCCTTATTTTCAAAGAATAATATTGAACTTTTTTATTAAAAAGCGTGTATTTACATAAAAAGTTTCGTTTGTTAAAGTTAAGTTGAAAATTTTGGTATTTAAAATTTCCTAATGTGAAATTTCTGAAGTGAAAGAGACATGTCTATCCAAACAAGGAATGGGGGAATAGCTATGTTCAATATCGGGAAAATGCTAAAGGATCGAGCAAACTTATTAGGGAAAAAGGAGGGGTTCGTCTCCCATGATGTGCGGCTTACATTTGCGGAAATAAATAGCCGTGCCAATGCAGTCGCTCATTTCCTGCTGGCAAAAGGTTTTCAGCCGGGAGACAAAATAGCGATTGTATGTAAAAACAATGAAGATTTTATTGCTGCCTTTTTTGGAGCGGCAAAAATCGGGGTGATTTCTGTTGTCGTGAACTGCCGGCTGCGGGCGCAGGAAATGATTGATATTTTTAATCACAGTAAGGTAAGGGCTGTTGTATATGATGCAGCACTAAAGAGTGTCATTGAGCAGACAAAGCCTAAAACGGCTATATCTTATTATGTATCCAATAAAGAAAATAATGGAGAATATCTTATTTCTCATATCGTCCAGTTTTATCCTCAGCATGAGCCTGTGTATGCGACATTTGATGATGAGCCGATTTTAATCATGTATACATCAGGTACGACCGGTAAGCCAAAGGGTGCCATGCTGTCGCATCAAAATTTGCTTGCTTCTGCCGTGGGGCTTTCTTCCACGATAACCTTATGGGAGACGGACCGGTTTTTGCTTGTTGTGCCAATGTCTCATATCGCAGGATTTGTCCCGCTTATCACGACAATCCATACAGGGGCGACAGGTATTTTGATGGAGGAGTTTGAGCCGATTGCGGCATGGCGGACTATTGAAAGAGAACGGATTAATAACATGATGTCAGTACCGGAAATGCTTGCTTCCCTCATTAAGGCTTTTGATATTATGAAGCCGGATTTATCTACGATTCGGGCGATTACGTGCGGGGCAGCAAGCGTGCCGCAGCAAATCATTCTTGTATTCAAGCAGTTTGGCATTCCTGTCCAGCAAGTATACGGGCTCACGGAATATACAGGGAGCCTGACAATTTGGCGCAGCGAGTTTGATGAGGCAAAATACGGGTCAAAGGGCAAACACGTCATGTACAGTGAAATGAAAATCATCTCCCTCGAAACAGGTGAGGAGCTGCCGCCATATGAAAATGGGGAGGTACTATGCCGGGGACCGCAGACATTTATCGGCTATTATGAAAACGAAGAGGAAACGAACAAGGTCTTACAGGATGGATGGTATTATACGGGAGATATCGGGCATGTTGATGAGGAAGGTTTTTTGTATTTGGTAGATCGGCTGAAAGATATCATTGTGAGCAACGGAGAAAAAATTTACAGTGCAGAAATTGAAGCCGTACTGATGAAGCATCCGGCTGTTGCACAGGCTGCCGTCATCGGTATACCGGATGCCTACTTCGGAGAGGTACCGCATGCTTATATTGAACTCAAAAAGCAGGCCGCTGTCACAGCCGGGGAGCTGATCGAATTCTGCCGGCAGAAAGTAGCCCCTTATAAGGTTGTAAGGGAAGTCATTTTCATGGAGCAGCTGCCGAAAAACACAGCAGGAAAAGTGAGGAAGGCTGAGCTCAGAAATGTACAGCCGTATTTATAAAAAACTGTAGGCAGTAAAAGAGGGATTCTTGGGGAAATGCTGTCTGGAAATCGTAAAGCTTCTACGGAAGCCTGTCACCACCTGATGAATAGTCACTAGCCTATTATTGCTCCTACTTTTATATTTCATGATAAAGAAGGTATCTGAAAGCAATTTTGGATGCCTTCTTTGTTATAATAGGCAAAAAAATGTTGAGGTGCGTTTATGGAGGAACAGGTACGTTACTTAACAATTGGTGAAATGTCGAAAATTACAAATTTACCGATTCGTACATTGCATTATTATGATCAAATAGATTTATTCAAGCCATTGCACGTTGATCCAGTAACAAATTACCGCTATTATAGCGAATCACAAATTTATAAGCTCGATTTAATTAAATCGCTCAAATACATCGGTACGTCGCTTGAGCATATCAAGGTAGCACAGTCATTGACACCTGAACAGCTCCATGAGTTCTTGGAGAAGCAGGAGCAGATTGTCGAGAAAAAGGTAAAGCGAATGCTTGAAGTCCAGCAAACGCTTTTAAAAACGAAAAAGCTGCTTGAGGAGCAAATTAATATTCCAGCCTATAATAAAGTGTACGAAATGGAAACAGCAAATCAGCGGTTGCTTGCGATTAAAACGAAGGGCGTCAACATTTTAGATGTGCCTGATGAATACTTCAGCTCACTCGTTAAAACGGTAGAGCGTGAAGGCAGTGTGATGAACAGCAGGTACGGCGGTATTTATCCGCTAAAACCATATGCGGGTATTGAAGAAATTTATTACAATTACTTTTTTACATTCCTATTAACGGAGCGCTATTTAGAGCTGTTAAATGAAGATGTTGAGGTGTTGATGATGCCGGCAGGAAAATATGCCTGCATCGCTTTTGAATTTGATGAATCCGCCTATTTCCAGGCGTATAAAATGTTAGAAGAGTATGTTAAAAATCCTCTATCTTCCGTATATGAGGTGTTTATGCCAATTAATTATTCATCGGAGGAGCAGGCAAGCTATATTGTGGAGTTAAAAGTGAAAATTCTTTAAAATTTAGAGCATATCGGTTGACCCTACAGTTGCTGTAGAGTTTATGCTATGGGGTAGTCTGAAAAAGAAGTAGAGGTTTTCAACATGGAGAAAAAGGAAAAAGTAACGCTTAGCCTGCTATTGATGAACTTATTTATAGCGTTTCTAGGCATTGGTCTAGTCATTCCGGTGCTGCCTACGCTTATGAACGAGCTCAATATTAGCGGGAAGGTTGTCGGTTATCTGACAGCGTCATTTGCGTTAACGCAATTAATTGTTTCACCGTTTGCAGGAAAAGCTGTCGATCGTTTCGGGCGTAAAATTATGATTGTATTAGGTCTGTTCGTTTTTGGCTTTTCCGAATTTTTATTTGGGATGGGAAAAACGGTTGAAATATTGTTTGTTTCGCGTATTTTAGGGGGGCTCAGTGCCGCGTTTATCATGCCGGCCGTGACTGCGTTCATTGCTGATATTACGACACTGGACACGCGCCCGAAAGCGCTGGGCTACATGTCGGCCGCGATTAGTACGGGCTTTATTATCGGGCCGGGAATCGGGGGCTTTTTAGCGGATGTCGGGGTACGTGTACCATTTTATACAGCGGGTGTGCTAGGTGTTGTAGCGGCTATTTTATCGATCGTGCTGCTCAGTGAGCCGGAGCGCCAGGAAGTGCCGCTTACAGAATCTGAAACAGCCGGTAAGAGCAGCTTGGGCAAAATTCTCATGCCGAAGTTTTTAATCGCTTTTATCGTCATTTTTGTTGCATCGTTTGGGCTGGCAGCATTTGAGTCGTTCTTCTCACTATTTGTCGACCACAAGTTTGCGTTTACGCCAACTGACATTGCGATCGCCATCACAGGTGGTGCGGTTTTAGGTGCAATTTTCCAAGTGGCCCTCTTCGATCCGCTGATGAAGACACTTGGGGAAATTAATTTAATCCGTATTAGCTTGCTCCTTTCGGCAGTGTTAGTACTGGCACTAACGTTTGTTAATTCGTACTGGATGATTATGGCGGTGACATTTACGGTGTTTATCGGTTTCGATTTAATTCGTCCGGCCGTGACAACGTATTTATCGCGCATTGCAGGAAATGATCAAGGGTTTGTCGGAGGGATGAACTCCTTCTTTACATCGCTTGCCAATGTATTTGGACCAATTATTGGCGGTATGATGTTCGATATCGATATTAACTATCCGTTCTATTTCGGTACGGCTCTTATTATTGCCGGCTTGGTGTTGGCGATGATGTGGAAAAGCCCGGAAATGAAAAGTAAATAGCGGAATAAAATATAGGGGCTGCCCGAAAAGTCAGAGGAATACTGACGCTTCGGCAGCCCTTTTCTCTATTTTTAAAATGGAAATACTGATTTTATATAAGTCTGCTTTCATTTTCCGGCATCATATATTCACACAAGAAGACCGATTTTCCAATGTTTATAAAAGGGGACCAAAATAAAATAGGTCAATTTTTAAACAGGCAAAACGGTGATTTGCTCCATTTGATATACAACTTAAATAGAAATAAGCGACAAGGTGCTGTATGGCACTTATTTTTTTATATGTTGTATATCCATTTTGCGATTTAGCGGTAAATAGCTGCTAAAAATGAGCAGCAAAAAAAGAGCCGTGTCCATTTTTTATGCTAAAAGCAAGTAGACATGGGGTTTTCAGGACTGCTGGAAGTTTTCGTGTAATGGATATAGTTGCAAAGGAAGAGTCATTTTATAGTGGTGAATTATTATTAAGCAAGCCTATTTCTGCAGAAACAGCGGGCATTTTCGTGTCTCCCGCAGCAGTATGTCTCTCAGTCATACCCAACCTTCAAGCGCTGATTTTGGATTGGATATCGTATTTCTGGATATTTTCCTACTGGTGCTTTTGTTACGTTATCCTTTTCTTCCAATTCTTTCTCAATCTTTAGAAGTCTTTAACCGATATAGGTACTAGAGACGATAAATGTTGACGAATGATAAATAATAGATGACTTCTCATATATGAAAGGAGCGTTACACCTATGGAGAAAAGGAATTTACAAAAGATAAATAAAGCGGCTGTTGCGTCTGTCCTGGCAGTAAGCGGTATAACAATCTCAGCTCCGGCTATTCCGACGAAGGCGAGCAGCTTTACAGACCTCAACCCGAATGCAGACAATTATAAACCAATACTTGAATTGTATAACCGAGGCTATATAAGCGGATATAAGGATGGCACATTCCGGCCGAGCCAGGCTGTCACACGAGGACAGGCGGCGAAAATGCTGGCACAGGCACTGAATTTAAACACGACTAATCCAAAAAATCCTCGGTTTAGCGATGTGCCAACAAGCAGCGGATTTTATTCATATATAGCGGCTCTCGCGGGTGTCGGAATTATCAATGGCTACAGTGATCAGACTTTCCGGCCGAACGAGCCCATTACACGTAACCAAATGGCAAAGATTATGACGCTCGGCTACAAGTTCCAGCAGTCAACAAAGCTGACGCACGATTTCCGCGATGTTGCCGAATCGAATCCGAACCGCTTTTACATACAAACGCTTTACGATCTTGGCATCACAAAAGGAACGACGCAAATAACGTATTCACCTTACGGCTCTGTCACACGCGGCCAGCTGGCAACATTCATCTACCGTGCCGAAAATACATCAGCTGATGCGGTGAAGCCGGTAAAAGAGATCGGCAGTATTTCCGGTTCCTCCGTTTATATTAACGGCATTGCCTACCGGGTGGATGCTTCTCTGCGCGATCTTATTAATGAAACAAATGCACCTGCATTAAAAGGCGCACAGATAGAAGGGCAGATTATTGGAGAAACGCTGAAATCTATTTCTTCTTTAACGCTCAATGCCGAGGGAAATAACAACCGGATCCTTGTTTTGGATGGAAACGATTCTACATTTTCAGGGGAACTGATCATCCAGGGCAATTATATCCGCTTAAAAAATTGGACGGTGACAGGACAAGTAACGATAACCGAAGCACCGCGTCGGACGCTGAGCAATTTGGCGGGCCCGTTGGCAGACATCCGGGTTGCCAGTCTATCGGGCTTCGGCTTTATCGATTGGACGAAGCCGTCAGATACATCAGAAGATGACGATGATCCGAGC
>DEQA01000027.1 GCA_002359075.1 Planococcaceae bacterium UBA3378 | reverse complement strand
ATTTCATCATCCAGCTTTTTGATTTGGTCATATACCTTTGTTTGTGTCGCTTCAATATCATCCATCTTCGTTTGTTTATCTTTGATCTCCGTATGTAGGCGACCTTTCTGCGACTCATTTTGCTGCTGTTCCTGCTTTAATTCATCAAGTGTTGCAGCTGAACCAGTCGTATCAATAAATAGAGAGGATGCCAACAGCAATGCAGCGCACTGCATAGGTCTTATCATTTTCTTCTTCAATTCTGCAAACCTTCTTTTCTGTAAATATCGGAAACTGCCTATAGTAGTTGTTGTATTGTGTCACTTATTATCATGTTTTATTCATAGAAAGGCAGTTAGGTCGAATAGAAACCGACCTAACATATGCTACCACTTTTACGCGAGCCTGTCTAATAAGGACGTTTAAATAGATTCGCGGGTATTTGTTCAGAAATCGCGGGTATTCCACCTGAATTCGCTGGTATTTTCTCCTAAACTGCGGGTATTTCTAAAAATGAAGGATATTCTCTCAAACTGGGGGGAATCCAGAAAGCTATAGGTATTTCTCAAAGCTGGGAATCTACCAATATATTATCCCTCCTCGGAACATTGCTTGCCCAGGCGCTTTTTGTCCCGGGTGCCTACTATGTGGCGTGGTTCGCAGGAATCATTTCATAGGACGTTACTATATTTCTGATGTCCTATTCAATGTTCTGTTATATAAATATCATAAAATAATTAAAAATATTGTAAAAATAATGTAATATTTTCGCGAATTTATAAATATATAAGTATGTAGAGATAGAGAGAAATAGAATAGGGAAGGTTTTCTAAAGCTAACGAGGTAGACATGCCCTATGCTTTAGTGTGCTGCATGATCGGCATACTAGCAAAGGAAATATCTACCCGTATTGTTCTCTCAATCATTGTAATTGTTGACATTTTTCTGTGCTTTAAAATCAACGCGGGGGGAATAGTAGTATGTTTTCAGTAGTGAAACCAAGGGCGAAAATGCAGGAGACACTTTCATGGAAAAAGGAAGCTTCCGTAGCTAACCAGTTACAGGAGTTGTTGGTGTTATGTGATTTTACTTATTCAGATGAACGAAAACTTCAATCCTTGTATGAAAAATGCCAGGAAAATAAGCTGGCATTGAGTGCGATTTTCATGAGTTATCTGGAGGAAATAGCACCGGCAGGGAAAAATCCATATACAGCCCAACAGGTTGAACACTATCTTCGTTTTTTCTTTGTCAGCAAGAAGGATGAGTATTTTATTGAGGTACACCGTCAAGTATTTATGTCGTTTTGGAAAAATCACTTTGAGGCAGAGAAGGTCATGATCATCATTGAGCAATTTGCCAATTGGATGATAAAAATGATTATGGAGGAATCATCTCTTTCACCGTTGGAGGTGTTTTACTATGTAAAGTCCATCTCCTCTTCCAAGTGCATTGTGAAGCAATTGCTGATTGAAGTGATGACCGAGCAAATGCTGGAAGAAGTGGTGGAGGAAATGTCGTCCATGATTAATCAAAAAGGCAGTATATGGCATCCGGAAGAATTGACCGAAGGAGTACATAACAGTCTTCAGTCAACCATCGCATAGCTTTTATAAGAAAGCCTTTGAGCAGCCGTCTTGTTTGATAGCTGCTTTTTTTTATCTTTCCAATTCAATAAATTCGCGCAGCAGTTTCCAGCCGGTCTCTTCCTTACGCGAGATAAAGAGGTATTGGGCAGGGAGGACTTGGCCGTTCATTGTATTCGTCCCCCGAAGAAGGCCTTTTTTAAAAAGAATATTTTTTCCAACTATTTGTTGAAAAGGAATTTTTCTTCAAGTTAAAATAGAAGTAAGGAGAAGGAGTGAGGGAGCGTGCAGTAACGAAAGCACAGGAAACACAGCAGGACAGCTTTTTAGTATTTGCTGAAAAATGAAGAAAACTTATTTCCCGAGAAATAATCATTTCAAACATCAAAAATTATATACAACGGGGTGGAGACAATGGAACTTTTATCATATAGCGAATCCTTTTGGCCGTTCATCGAGCAGTACAAGCTTTCAGAGGAGCAGCTTGAATTTACAGGCACACCGCTCGACTGCATTAAGCTGGCACAGGAGGAACAAGACCGCCACTGTATTCTTGCGATAGACGGGGGGAAGCTCGTCACTTTTTTTGTATTGCATGAAAACGAAGGGCCGAAAATCTACTCAGACAATCCGCAGGCGATCCTGCTGCGGGCATTTTCCACCGATTTCAATCATCAGGGAAAGGGCTATGCAAAGCAGTCCCTTCTGCTGCTGCCGGACTTTGTCAGAAATCATTTCCCTCATATAACAGAAATTGTCCTTGGGGTGAATCTCCGGAACACAGCAGCACAGGGATTATATAAAAAATGCGGTTATATCGATGAAGGAAGACGCAATATCGGCAAAAGAGGCGAGCAAATCGTCATGAGCTACTATTTATAAGGGGATGTAGCAATATGGAAAAAACAATCGAAAGAGCAGCATTTCAAGAGCTGGCACATTTTCTTGCAACAGTGAATCAGCAAAAGCACACGCATATCGGCTACTGTGGGGACAATGCGCGGGAAATCGAACAGACGCTTACGGAAGACTTTATCGATCCAGACGGAAATGCGGCCTTCTTTGTAGTAAGGAATGAAGCGGGAAAACTATCAGCCGCTCTTGGGCTGGATATGGACGGGGCAGTAGCGGAAGTATGGGGACCGTTTAACCGGTCGGCTGCACCAGAAGAACAGCTGCGATTATGGGAAACCTGCAGTCAAGCCTATCCGGACGTACAGAAGTTTTTCTTCTTTTTGAATGAAGAAAACCGGATGCAGCAGCAGTTTATGAAACAGCTGGGCGCACAGAAAACCGGCGAACATCTGACGCTTTTAATGAAACGGGACCAGTTACAGCCGGTAAAAGAGCGGATGAGTAAACCCTTTGCCACAGAAGATGAAAACGCCTTCTGCGACCTTCATGATACTGCATTCCCGCATACATACTACAACGCAGCAGACATTTTGAGCCGGTTAAATGACGAGCGTATTTTACGAATCGTGAAAACAGAACAGGATGGGGTCATTGGCTATGCCTACTTTGAAATTGACCGGGAAATGAAGGAGGCAAAGCTTGAATACATCGCAATTTCTCCTGCTGCACAAAACCGGGGACTCGGTACATCGCTGCTGAAGGAAGTGCTGGAGGAAATATTCCGTTTTCCTGAAATCGAGAGTATCCAGCTATGTGTGGATCATCAAAATGACCAGGCGAATCATGTGTACGAAAAGGCAGGCTTTGAACGAAAGGACGTCCTGTACAGCTACGTTTTAAAAAGATAAATGATAGAAAGGAGTACGCCTATGAACCGTACGATCATTGCAATAGCAGGCGGCGGATTTTCGCAGTATATGCCTAGCTATATCGATGAATATATCATGAGCCAAGCAAAACATAACAAAACGGTGAAAATCTGCTTTATCCCAACAGCAAGTAACGATGCCCAAGGGTATATCGACCGCTTTTACGAAGCGTTTCCTCATTGCGAGACGACTCATATCCCGCAGGACAAGCTGGCAGCCCCTTCGATGCAGGCTTTCCTAATGGAGCAGGACATATTGTATGTTGGCGGAGGAAATACACAGTTTATGTTGAAAAAGTGGCGGGAAGCAGAGTTTGATCTGCTATTGAAAAATGCTTACCTGCAAGGGACTGTTCTGGCAGGCATCAGTGCAGGGGCTATGTGCTGGTTTGATGTGTGCCTTTGCGAAAAAGAGGATGGAACCTATGAGGAAGTACAGGGACTCGGCATGCTAGCAGGCATTTTCTGCCCGCACTATCAGGAGCCGGCACGCAAGAAAGCGTTTGATCAGTGTCAGGAAAAAAATGGGGCTTTGCCAAGCTATCTGTTAACTGACGATGAAACGCTGCATTTTCGTAATGAAGAGCTGCTCGTCCGGCTGACCGTATAATCGCTGCAATGAAACAAAGGGGGAAAACAGAATGAAGCAGCTGCAATCAATTTATGTAAAGTGGGGCGGCGGAAATGTCCGGCTTACTTGGATACCGGATATGGACCTATCAGCAGACACCATTTTTACAAGTGTGCATGCGGTATGTGTAAAAGGCGAACAGATTCTATTGACTCAAATACCGAACAGAGGATTCAACTTTCCGGGAGGCCATATCGAACAAGGCGAGTGGCTTGAGGAGACCATTCACCGAGAAGTATATGAGGAAGCGTACGTAAAAGGGACGCTCCGCTATCTCGGTGCCATCGAGGTAAGCCATAAGGAAAATCCAATGTTTGATCCGCATGGCAAATACCCGCTCATCGGCTACCAGGCTTTTTACCGTCTTGTTGTAACAGAATGCATGCCGTTTCTCCGGGAATATGAAGCAACAACCCGCATTTGGGTGGAGCCGAGCGAGGTGCCGTTTGTGATGAACGACCACGGGCTGGCGGTGGAGATTTTACAGGAAGCACTTTCGATTGAATGTATGTAATATATTTCCACATAAAAAGACAGGAGAAGTAAAATGAACATCGTATCTCAAAAAGATTACCTTTTATTAAAAAAGCAAATAAAAGAAGCACCTACATTTGTTTTCAGTATATTAGACTGTAAGATTGGCGGAACGGTTTATACTAGTTGTGCCAGCTTGGAGTCTATTTTTATAAAATCAAATGCGGGCTTGTATTATGTTACAGGAAGTACCGGAAATGCAGCGTTTATGGAAAGGATTGCTGCTGTTTTTGATGAAGCAGCAGCTAAAAATGAACGCTTTACATTGTTTTCTTATTCAGAAGAATGGAACCGGATAGTAGAAAACGCGCTGGGAAATAGAATTCGAAAAATCGAACGCTATGCCTTTACGTTTGAACAAGCAGCTTATCGAAACAGAAAAACAAATACCGCTCGTCCCTACCAAGCAGAAAAAATAACCAGAACCCATATTGAGCAATCAAAAGAATTTGACGAGGACTATTACAATGAATACTGGGATTCTATAGATAACTTCCTTCAGCATGGTGTCGGCTTTGTCCTGAAAGAGAAAAATCAAATCATCAGTGAAGGAGTATCCATATTTGCATCAATTGACTATGCAGAAATAGATATCATCACGGATGCAAATTATAGAGGAAAAGGATTAGCATTCTTCGTTGCGGAGCAATTCATTGACCACTGTCTTTCACATAATATTCAGCCGCGCTGGGAATGTAATACTGATAACATTGCCTCTGTCCAATTAGCCCGTAAGTTAGGCTTTACGGAACCACGAACGTACACTGTGTATGCTAAAAAATAAAGAAGACAATTATAAAAAATGCCGGCATCTTCCCTTGAGGTATAAGGATAACAAGTCCGCTCAAAAAAAGGAGCGAACATGCTATGAAGTGTTAATGATTAACCGTCAATAAAGACAGAGAAAAAACTTTCCAATGCTCCAAC
>DEQA01000147.1 GCA_002359075.1 Planococcaceae bacterium UBA3378 | reverse complement strand
TCTTTTGTTAAATCACCCGCAGCAATCGTACTAACTGCCTGCTGCAGCTTTTGAATAGGTGCACCAATTATTTTCCCCATAAACAATGCAGCCGCAACAGCTACTGCGATACATAGCGCAACAAGACCAATTGTCAACCATATCGCCATTTTTGCTTCTTCTTTTGCTTTATCACTTACAGCCGAGAATTGATTGTCATAATAAGTAATAAGTTCATCTATGTAATTAGACATATTCTGATTCGGTGGGCGTACCTCATTATTAATCGTGATCTTTACCCCTTCATAATCGAATCTTTTTGTTTGTTCAATGGCTTTATCAACCGCAAGATTAAATTGCTCATTTTCCTCTATAAGCAATGTTATTGCCTCGCTCATGTCATTTGACGGACCGCTATTAAGTTTTTTTATCTTATCGGCAAATTCATTTCGTGCTGTATCCAGCTCTGTTAGTACACTTAAATCGCCGGAAAGGGCAAATTCTCTCACAAGCATTCCTTGCGTACTCAAGTTTTTTTTCATTTCACTCGCCATTAAAAGTATCGATTGCTGTTCATCAACGATCTTTTGCATATTGGAATTCACACGCTGAATTTGCAGTAAATTCACGATAGATACAAAAATCACGATGATAAGGATACCCGAGTAGGATGCAAATAATTTCTTTCTAATCGTCATAGTAAATACCTCATCTGTATGTTTATAGTAAAATTATATACTAAAGTCCCTCTGGAAGAAACAGATAGAATGATTTTTTATGTATATTTAACTATAAAAAGCACACGTATAAACGTGTGCTTTCTTATTAACCCCGCGCATCGGTCATTTGCTTCCAAACAGAGCCTTTTGCTTCTTCTCCTTGTTCGATACGGGCGATTGCCATCTTTACTTGTAGTTTTACTTCAAACTCAGGATCGCTCTCTGCTTCATGCAGGGCAGGCAGACAAGCTTCTGTACCTGTTTCATATAGGTACATAGCGGCACGCCAGCGAACCAGTTTATTTTTATCTTTTAATGCATTTATCATGGCCGGCTCGAATTCTTCAAAGCCTAGATCGCTCATGCAGTCTCCTGCTGTACGGCGAACCGCTGCACTTTTGTCCTTTAACGCCTTTGCTAATGCAGGAACAACTGCTCGATCTTCAATCATGCCTAGATAAACAGTAGCCAAACGGCGAATTGCCATCTGTTCATCGTCCAGCGCTGCTGTTAAAAGCGGCAAATCCTCTACTTCAGGATCAGGCAGCTGGTCAAGCAGCTGGAAGCGCAGCTGCCAATCCTCTGGCCCTTTATACATGTCAACTGTTACTTTCTGCTTCTCCTGCGGAACGAACTTCTTGCTGGAGTTGGCTGCTTCCACGATTAGCTGTAATCGTTCAGCCGGATACGTAGCGAGCACTTCCTGCAAAACGGCCTGGGCGATTTCTTCCTTTTCCCCGTAACGGACGCCGTAGTCCATCCATTTACGCTGGAAAATATAGTTTTCATCCGCTTCCTTCGCTTCGACAGATTTAAATGCATTTACGAACTGCTCTCCTGTTGCAATACGCGTTTCCGATTCGTTATCAAATACTTTAATTTGCAATGGTATACCTTTAAACATTTGGACGTGTACATATACTTCCCCGAAATGTTCGTTTACAGTTGCTCCTTCCTCCGCTTCGACACCTGTTTCACCTAATGCCGCACGGATACCTGATAAAATTTTCTCCCAGGCAAATTTAGCGTTTCGTTCAACTGCCAGGAAGTTTGACACATGGTATACACCTTTTACTCCTTCTACACGAAAGATAGCTTGAATTTCCGGCGACGCTTCTTCTATATTATCCTTTGTAAAATTGTAGCTTTTTCCGAAAGGCAAATCTTGATCGATGACAATTTTCATCGAATTGGGACTTGGTGTCGGTTCAATAGTAATGATTTTCATAGGACATTTCCTCCTTAGCTATTAACGATTTCTTCTAAGTAGCTCCAGCGCTCTATTAAATGTTCATAATGGGCATTCAGCTCATCCAGCTTGGCTGTCAGTTCTTGCAGTTTTGTAAAGTCAGCTCCGGCTGTCGATATGCCTTCCTCTGTCTTCATAATATCTTCTTCCACTTTTGCAATCGTCTCTGCAATCGTTTCCCATTCTTTTTGCTCTTTAAAAGTCAGTTTTTTCTTTTCTGTTTTTGGCTTTTCCTGTTTCGGTCTTTCTTGTTTGACTTCCTTTACATCCAGCTTTTCCTGCTCCTGTTTCTTTGCCAAATAATCACTATAAATATCCAGGCTCTCCTCAACATGACCCTTTCCGTCCAGAATCCATAGCTTTTTGGCAATCCGATCAAGGAAGAAGCGGTCATGGGAAATCGTCACGACGACACCAGGGAAATGCTCGATAAAATCTTCCAGGACGCCAAGTGTTTCGATATCCAAATCATTTGTCGGCTCATCAAGCAGCAATACATTCGGCTGCTCCATCAGCAAACGAAGCAAATGCAGGCGCTTGCGCTCACCGCCGGAAAGTTTCCCGATTGGTGTCCCGTGCGTATGTAAAGGGAATAAAAAACGCTCCAGCATCTGTGCAGCCGAGTAACGGACACCAGCTGCATCTGTTATATCATTTGACGCCTCCCGGATATATTCGATCATCCGCTCATTCTCATTCATTTTAGGCAGTGCCTGCTTAAAATGCAGGCGTTTTACTGTAGAACCAACTAGTACTTCTCCTATATCGGGCTCAAGCTCTCCTGCTAAAATATTAAGCAATGTGGATTTACCGTAGCCATTTGCCCCGATAATCCCAATTCTGTCCCCTTGCTGCAGCAGGAAGCCAAAATCCTTTAAGATCACACGGTCACCAAATGCTTTCGAAATACTTTCAGCTTCAAGCACTTTTCTGCCCAGCCGGGTTGTGGCAAGTGACAGCTCTAGATCGGCATCATCATTTGAGCGGTCAATGGAATGATCAAGCTCTTCAAAGCGCTGGATACGCGCCTTTTGTTTCGTTGTACGTGCTTTTGCTCCGCGGCGAATCCATTTTAACTCTGAGCGGTAGCGGTTTTGAAGCTTCGCCTGGGTAGCTGCTTTCATTTCCTCGCGGATAGCCCGGGCTTCTAAAAAATCAGCGTAATTTCC
>DEQA01000182.1 GCA_002359075.1 Planococcaceae bacterium UBA3378 | reverse complement strand
GTCCCGCGCTACGGTTATTCTCTTGTACAGCTGTTGGAGCAATCAGGCGTTGCGATTGATCAAAGCACTCTCTACCCTCTTCTGCGGAGGCTGGAAAAGCAAGGTCTTGTCACGAGCAGCTGGGACCATTCGGACAGCCGACCAAGAAAATACTATGTACTCAGCGGAGAAGGAACATCTATTTATAAGCAGCTGAAACAAGAATGGCTCGATCATTCAAAAAAGCTGTGGCACGTACTGAACGAGGAGGAACAGCATGGATTTGATTAAAGTATATATCCAGGAGGTCACACGGAGGCTGCCTGAGAAGAATAGAGAGGATATTGCACTTGAATTAAAATCAACAATTGAGGATATGCTGCCGGATGCATATAGTGATGAAAACGTAGAGACAGTTCTTGAAAGGCTTGGCAGTCCCGCAGCACTTGCTGAAGGATACAGGGATCGTTCGAGATATTTAATTGGACCACGCTATTTTGATGCTTATATGTCACTGCTGAAGATGATCTTACCGATCGCAGCAACCATTTCCCTCATTGTACTAACGGCAGAAAATATTATCGGTTACGATAACAGCACTTCGGTTTTAAATATGATTATTTGGCTCATTGCTGAAGGAATATGGGGAATTATTGTCGTAGGCATGCAGGTATTCTTCTGGCTAACCGTAGTTTTTGCCATAATAGAACGAGCATATAAATCGGATGATACAAAGCCGCTTACCCCAAATTTTACGGAATGGAAAGTAGATGATCTAAAGCATATTCCACTTATCCCAAAGCAAAAGGCAATACCTAAATATGAAGTGTTTGGCAGCCTCATTTGGACCGCTGTTTGGGCGACTGTTTATTTTTATGCCGATCATCTTGTTGGTATTTATGAAAGCGGTGCTGATGGACTGAGGTTTATTACTCCTGCATTAAATGAAGCCGTGCTTATTCATTATTGGCCGCTCATTTTACTCGTTGTCGGTTTGGAAATTTCACTGTCCATCTATAAATTAATTGAGAGGCAGTGGACAAGAAAAATCGCATGGTGTAATACGGTTCTGCAGCTGGTAGTATCCGTTGTATTTATCATCATTGTTAATAATTCAGAGCTATTCAGCCCCACTTTTTTATCATACATCTCCAGCGATTTTCATATCTCAGTAAGTGATCTAGCAAATTGGATTACCATGGGGGGCGTTTTCATCTTTTTAGCTGCAGCAGCCTTCGCTACGTTTGATGGATTCCGCAAAGCAAAAGCATAGTAAACAGGGAGGCTTCCAGCGAAGGAATGCCTCTATTTATTTGGGGAGGAAAAATGAAAGATTTGTTGAAATATATTAATAATGAATAATAAATACCAGAAGGAGGGCTACTATGCAGGAGAAGAAGCCTTTTAACGATGGCAGCGATTATTTACAAAAGCATATCGGTGTTCCAGATAATATAAAAATCAATAAACTGCCCCGTTTCATCAAATGGATTGGCTGTTTTATGCTCTTATTTTTAGTTCTTTTCTTGATAATTGGTTTTATCGTATTTTTCTACTAACTTGCTAAGGACCTCTTCACTTATGGATCCGTTCGACTTCCCACTTGTTGTAACCTAATATGACAATAGTAACGATCGTCAAGCTTTCCTCCAATTCATTTATGTATGTTGCAGCAATAAAGAAAGCAATTCACACATTCAGTCGTCCTCCATGTTTATTACCTGAAAAAAAGCAGGATACGCATTTCGCACACCCTGCTTATTTTTCATACTATTGAGTGACTAGCTGGTTCTTTACATAAAGTACGACAGGAAAAATGAATAAATGTAATAACTCCCCTATTTTACTAGCATTCTATACATTACAACCATCCGTCCCACAGGAATCATTACCACCTGTAATATGTAGCTTCTGATCCGCTGCTTCCTTTGCCTGTTTTAATGTTCTGGTGAATACTTCCAGCGGTTCAGCGCCGATAATGCCGTATTTATTCTCGAACACGAAGAACGGGACACTTTGCACTTGCAGCTGCTGTGCATCATAGCGGTCCTTTGCCAGTTCCGCTGAAAACTGGTCACTCTCCAGCACGATTTTTGCCTCTTCTGTTGGCAAACCTACCGAATTTGCCACCTCGATCAGCGCCTCCTGGTCATTGACATCCAGTCCCTTTGTAAAGTAATGATCCATCATTGCCTCGATAAATGCAGCTTCTTTATCGTATGTGCGTGCCCATTTTGCCAAACGATGGGCATTCTCTGTATTGCCTACTTTCATTATATCGAAATTGTAGAACAATCCTACTTCCTTTGCATGTTCCCCAATGGAGGAGGTGTTTTCTTCTACCTCTTCTTGTGTCGAATGGTATTTTTCCATCAAGCCTTCATAAAATGATTTTGTCTCCGTTTTGGAAGCATAGGGATTTAATTGATAAGCCTTGTATTCAAGTTCTACTTCTTTTTCAAATCCTAATTCGTGGATTACCTGCTCCAGTCTTTTTTTTCCGATATAGCAAAAAGGACACGCAAAGTCTGAAAAGATTTCAATTTTCATTTTTTATCACCTACCATAAAATTTCGACCCAAATTTTAATAGCTGTAGCTGCAATCAGCACTGCCAAAAACATTTGAAGGATCGTTGTATTTAATGCTTTACCCGCTTTTGCCCCAAATGGAGCAGCTATTATACTTGCAATGATCATAATAAATGCAGGCCAGTAATCAACCTGTCCGGTAATCAGCTTGCCGATACTTCCCCCAATGGATGATATAAACGTAACAGCAAGGCTCGTTGCAATCGTCATACGTGTTGGTATATGCAATACTGTCAGCATAATCGGTACGAGCAGGAAACCGCCTGCAGCTCCGACAATTCCTGAGCCAATCCCTACAATTAGGGCAAGAACGACAGCTAGTGGCTTATTAAATGTTACGTCATGTAAAGATTGATCATCGACCTTTTTCTTTGGCACAAACATCATAACCGCTGCTATTAATGCTAATATCCCGTATACAATATTGACCGCTTCCTCTGATAAGAAACCCGATCCATAGCTGCCGATAAAGCTGCCGATGAGAATGGCACTCCCCATATACAGGATAAGCTGTTTGTTTAAGTAACCGCCTTTGCGATATGCCCATATCCCTGCAATGGATGCAAACAATACTTCTACAGCGCTGATGCCGGATACTTCATGGGATGTAAATGCTGCCAGCCCAAATAATGGCGGCACAAATAAAAGCAACGGATATTTAATAATGGCACCGCCTATACCTAACATCCCCGAAAGGAAGGATCCTATAAAGCCGAGAGTAAAGATGACGAGGATATATGTTACCGAGAAATCCATCTTTTTTCCCTTCTTTCTTTTTCAAGCAGGCTCATGTGAAAAAAGCCTGCTTGAACGGTTCATCTACTGGAACGACAGGTAGTCATCACTACTTGTCTATGTGATTATGCTTTTAGAATGTAGAAAGTAAGCACGCCCGCTTCTTCTTTTTGCTCTAAAATTGTGTGGCCGCCCGCTTTTGCCCATGCTGCAAAATCATTCAGCGCCCCTTTATCAGTAACGAATACTTCCAGCACTTCTCCGGATTGAATGGTATCGATTGCTTTTTTTGTTTTGACGATAGGCATTGGACATGCAAAGCCTTTCGCGTCTACGGTTTTTGTAATATTCATGATTGTCTCCTTTTTGGTAAGTGATCGAATTCTCTATTATCGTACGGCACAGCGGTTCGGTCCGATTTCCATTTCTGTCTGTTCCTCAGTATCCGGTGTTAGTTTCCCCATATTCACCTGGCGGATTTGCACATACGCATTTGGCTGCGGCGGCAGGTTATCTGTCACGGTTTTACGGAACTCTTCTTCATCGTTGATATTTAATCCGTGGTTTTCTGCAAACAGGTCGCCAAGACGTTTGGCTACTGTACCATCCTCGTTCAGCTCTTCAATAACCATGAAATGGGCTGGAAGAACAATCAAGTCTTCTGCTAATACTCGGTAGCGGGAGTAAAGTGTCTCACGTAAGTCGCTAACCCAGTCTTCCGCCAGACCGGCTAAATCCGGACGACCGATTGAATCGATGAAGAGAATGTCACCAGTCAGTAAATATTTCTCATCGATAATAAACGATGTGGAACCAATCGTATGTCCCGGTGAATAAAGGGCACCTACCTCAATTTTTGAAGAGCCAATTGAAACGGTTAAGCCGTCTGTAAGCGGTGTATAATCGTATACCACTTCTTCCGCATCCTTTTGCGGGAGGTAGTAGTCTGCACCGGTTTGGGCTGCAATATGGCGGCCGCCGGAAATGTGATCCGCATGTAAATGTGTATCAAATACATGCTTGATTTCCACTCCTTTTTCTTTTGCAAAGCTGGTGAATACTTCCGTGAAGCGGACAGCATCAATAATTGCTGCTTCTCCGTCAGAAATAATCATATAAGATAAACAGCCTTTTCCCAGGCGGACAAATTGATATAATTCACCGCCGTTTGCCAGATCGCCAACTTTAATAGGCTCCAGATGCATGGACCAGGATTTCATACCGCCTTCTAGATAAAATGCGTCACGGCCAGTTTCAGAAATCATTTCAGCTATCATCAGGGAAGATCCCTCTTTTGCACATACAACTAACAATTCCTTATCAGCAGGGATTTTTTCTAAAATTCCCTCCACCCCATCTAATAGTTCAAAGTATGGGATGTTCAAGTATTCGAATTTATGTCCCTCGATCTTCCAATCTTCAAATGCATCATTGTTTCTCACATCAAGGATAAACAGCTCTTTGTTTTCTATTACTTTCTGTGCCACTTGTGCGGCTGTCATTTTATTAATTGCCATATCATTACCCCCTAAGATATTAAAATCCGTATTTTTTACAGTGAGAAAAATGCTCACTGCTGCTGGCGT
Organism: Planococcaceae bacterium UBA3378; assembly: GCA_002359075.1. GTDB lineage: Bacteria > Bacillota > Bacilli > Bacillales_A > Planococcaceae > Lysinibacillus_B. Next base: position 210 of record DEQA01000182.1, on the reverse strand, counting down.
ATTTATGTTAGAAAGTTAACGTAGGAGATGCATCTTTGGCATATTCAAGGAATGTAACAGCTCCACCCACCTCAATGCCATCGACAAAATCTTCTTTCGCAAGGCCCTATAACATCTATCGTCATTTGGCAGGCGATAAATGTAACCCCCAGATCCTGTGCCATTTCTATAAGCTGCGGAATAGAGAGTACTTGTGCTTTGGCAAAACCT
>DEQA01000330.1 GCA_002359075.1 Planococcaceae bacterium UBA3378 | reverse complement strand
GCAATATTGGCAAGGATTAATTCCTTTAAAAAGAGCAGTATTAAGGCAATGATTGCCCAGACTCTTCCGATATAGAGGCGGCTTTTGAAAAAGCGACGCATAATGATGAGCGCTATAGCCCCCAGTATAAAGCCGATAAGGAATCCATTTGCACTGAAATTGGCGGATAAAAACATCCATAACAATGCTAAGGAGAAATTAAGCAGGATTTGAAAAGCCATCCTATTCTCCTCCTTTCATAACGGCTTCTACATATATGCTTGGATCTACAAGGATTTTCGCCGCATTGTCCATAAACGGTACTAGCCATTCCGAACCAACACCATAAGCAACTGAGATAATTACTAGAATGGCAGTAGGGAAGAGCATCCGGTTATAGCGGTGTTTTTCAATTGTGTTACGTTTCCCTTCTTCACCCCAAAAGGCATAAATAAAGATCCGTATGACCGATAGTAACACAATCAAGCTTGAGGCTAATAGGAAAACACTGCTCCAAATATTGCCCGCTTCAAATCCGCCCTGGACGATGAGCAGTTTTCCGATAAACCCGCTTAACGGAGGAATCCCGGCAAGGCCGAATGCCGCAATTAAGTAAAACCATCCCAATGCAGGATAGGACTTCATCAGACCGCCCATATTTCGGAGATTCGTTGTTCCTGACACATAAATCACCAAACCGACCAGCATAAACAGGGCCGCTTTAATAATCATATCGTGTACGAGATAGAAGAGGGCACCTTCCAACCCTGTTTCATTCATCTGTGCAACACCGAATAAAATAACGCCGACTGCTATTACGATGTTATAAATGATGATTTGCTTTACATTAAATGTGGCAAGCGCACCAATGCATCCAGCCAAAATTGTCAAAACAGCTAATATAAGCAGCAGTTCATGTGTATAGGAAACATCATGGACGAAAAAGAGCGTGTATGTACGCATAATCGCGTAAACTCCTACCTTTGTGAGCAATGCCCCGAACAAGGCAAGCACAGGAATAGGTGCAGCTCCATATGAACCAGGCAGCCAGAAGTAAAGTGGGAAAATCGCTGCTTTTAAACCGAATACAAGCAGGAAAAGTACAGCGATTGTCGTAATAATACCCGGCTGGTTAATTTCCGCAATTTTTACGGAAATGTCTGCCATGCTTAACGTTCCTACGACAGAATATAAATAGGCTACCGAAATAACAAACAGGGCAGAGGAAATAACGTTAACCAAAATATATTTGATCGATTCCCGAAGCTGTCCCTTCTCTCCGCCTAGCACAATCAGGAGATAGGAAGACATCAAAAGTACCTCAAAGAATACAAACAAGTTGAAAATATCCCCTGTTGTAAAAGCCCCTGTCACCCCGGTTAAAATAAACATTACACCGGGATAGTAGAAAAATTGTTCACGTTCCCGGCCGATCGAGCCAAAACCATACCAAACGATGAAAAACGCAAGAACAAAAGTAGTAAATACAAGGAGTGAAGATATACCATCGGCGACCATCGTAATTCCATATGGGACCGGCCAGTCACCGAAAGTTACAGATTGGATCCCTTCATTCTTAACTTTTAGCATGACAAGAAACGCCATGAATGCGGCACAAAAAAGTGTCAGCAAAGAAAGAATGCGCTGCAGCCGCACGTTTTTATGCAGAAATATCAGCACCATTCCCATGAAAAACGGAATAAGTATTGGAATCAGCAGGAAGTTAGTCATCTTCTTCACTTCCTTTCATTTTAGTCATATCATCTGTTCCAAGCTCCTGATAAGCACGGTAGGCAAGCACAAGGAAGAACGCCGTAACACCGAATGAAATAACAATCGCTGTTAAGATAAGCGCCTGTGGCAAGGGATCTGCAAAGTTTGTGACCCCTTCTGCTAATACAGGGGGAGCTTCCCCGCCAAGGCCGCCCATCGTTAAGATGAGCAGGTGGGCACCGTGGCTTAAAAGTCCGGTTCCAATAATAATCCGCAAAAGGGACCGGGACAACATCAAATAAATAGCGGCCATAAATAGGAAACCACATACAAAAGCCATTACAATTTCCATTATTCGTCCTCTCCTATCGTTTGAATAATGGTCATCGTCACACCGACAACAACTAAAAATACACCAAGGTCAAACAGCGCAGCGGTATGAAGCGATGTCTTTCCGATGAGGGGCAGCTGGTAATAATCAAAGAAATGGGTAAAGAACGGTTTTCCTACAAACATAGGGAAAGCTGCTGTTCCTAACGCCAATAGTAATCCCGCTGCCGTCATATACATATAATTCACCGGCAGAATCATCTGCACCGTTTTTAAATCATAAGCAATGACAAGGAGGACGATGGCACTGGACATTAATAATCCGCCTACAAAGCCCCCTCCTGGTGTATAGTGTCCTGCAAAGAAAATATGGACAGCAAAGAAGAAAATGATAAAGAATACGAATTTGGAAGTGAATTGAAGGATTAAATTATTCGTTTTCATTACTTTTCTCCTTTCTGCTTAAACGAAGCTTAATCATTGCGTAAATACCCATACCGGCGATCGCAAGTACAGTAATTTCAAATAATGTATCGAATCCACGGTAATCTACTAGGATAACGTTTACAATATTACCGCCCCCTGCTTCTGAATATACGGTTTCCTTATAATAATCGGATATAGATCCTACTAATTTTTGCGAATGAGCCGATAACGCGAGCAAGGTAACCATAGCACCGACACCGATTGCGATAAGGGCGCGTCCTATTTGGAAACGCATCCGCTCTTCAACACGGCCAAGCTTTGGCAGGTGATAGAAAGCCAGCAAGAACAAAGCGACCGAAATGGTTTCAATGACCAGCTGCGTCAACGCAAGGTCTGGTGCGTTGAAAATAACAAAGAACAGCGCGACTGTGTAGCCAACTGCTCCCAGGCCGATAATCGCTGTAATACGGGTTTTGGCAAATAAGGTAGTAAGAGTCCCGATTACTAATACGACGATCAATATCACATCATACAGCGCAATAGGGGAAACGCTTTCAAAGGATAGCCTAAAGGCATCTTTAATGAAAAGGGTACCAATGACAATGCTGACAATCGCTGCAAACATATATGATAAATATTTCCGGATGGATCCTGTCATATAAAGGTTTGAGAACCGCTCCATTGCCGTATCGAATACCGTATTCATGAAGAAATCATACAATCGGTTCAACGATAGCCATTCAGGAATAACCCGGTAGATTTTCTGCCATTTCGGAAGCAGAGCAAACAGTAACAGTCCTACTGCTATAATCCCGACCGTCATCCATAATTCGGGCGTGAATCCATGCCAGGCATGTACAGCAATATTCACCTCATCAGGCGCATTATATAAAAATGGCTGAATCGCTGCAACAGCAGGCTTTACAAGGACATCTCCGACAATATTCGGAATGAAAAAGACGATGACAACAAGACTGGCAAGAATAACCGGGGAAATCAGCATACCAATTGGTGCTTCATGCGGTTTTTTCGGTAATTTCTCTACCTGCAATTTGCCGGTAAATGTTCTAAATACAAAATAAAAACTATAAACAAATGTGAATACACTTGCAATCCAAGCAAGAAGCGGGAATAGTACGCCAAATGTTTCAAAGCTGAATAATTTAAACTCTGTAACTGAAAGCATTCCCGTCAAAAACATTTCTTTACTCAAAAAACCATTGAATGGTGGAAGGCCCGCCATTGAGAAGCTGCCGATTAATGCAACTGTAAAGCTAATTGGCATAAGGCTCATAAGTCCGCCCAATTTCCTGATATCACGTGTGCCAGTCTCATGATCGACAATTCCGGCAATCATGAACAGGCTTCCTTTAAATGTTGCGTGATTGATCAAATGGAAGATGGCCGCAAAGCCGGCGTATTTAAAAATCGTTCCTGCTGCATCTTCTACATGGTAAGCCATTGCTGCCACACCTAACAGCGACATAATCAAACCAAGCTGGCTGACCGTGGAGAAGGCCAAAATTCCTTTTAAATCTGTTTGCTTAGAGGCAAATAATGACCCCCAGAGCAGCGTCAGCAGCCCTATTCCGGCAACGAGCCATACCCATACTTCAGAAAGGGCAAAAATCGGCGTAAGGCGCGCCACTAAATAAATCCCAGCCTTTACCATAGTAGCAGAGTGAAGATAGGCTGAGACAGGTGTAGGTGCCTCCATTGCATCAGGCAGCCAGATGTAGAATGGAAACTGGGCAGATTTTGTAAATGCCCCCAGCAGGATTAATACAAGAGCTGCGACAAAATAATCATGTGTCGCTAGAGCAGGGGCTTGGTCAATTAATTCACGGATGGAGAATGTCCCGCCGATCATTGATAATAGAAGAAAACCACCAAGCATCATCAGCCCGCCGGCCACAGTAATCATCATGGATTTTAAAGCCCCGAAACGAGACTTATCCCGATTGAACCAGTAACCGATTAATAAGAAGGATGAAATGGAAGTCAACTCCCAAAATAAGTAAAGCGTAATGACATGGTCAGACTGTACAACACCAAGCATCGCTGTCATAAACATTAATAAATAAATATAGAAATTATGCAGCTGCTCTTTTGTTTGATCTAAATAGAAAATGGAATAAAGAACAACTAGCGAACCAATCCCTGTGATCAGAATGGAAAAGAGAACACTCAATCCATCCAAATAGGAAGCGAACGAAATATCAAGGGAAGGTATCCATTCCAGTGTGGCAACGGATGATTCACCATTAATCGTTTGCTTAACAAATGTAAGGTAATAGCCAAGTAAAATAAGCGGTACCAACAATACAAACCATCCCGTATGTATAGTCCGGATACGCTTAAATAAAAGGGGTAAAAAAACTGCTGCGATTATAGGGATGAATATGGCAAGGACTTGCATCACCATGCCTCCTTTCAAAAAATTTTTCAATAGTCCAATTATAGCGTACTTCTGTTAGAGATGCATACCCGCACTCTAATTCCGGAGTTGCGGCGGACGGGTTTTTTTCAGTATTATTAAATATGTAGGAATATAGAAGAACGGGGTAAAAAATTCATGAAAAATCCATATTTATATGGCTATCTACCGCTTTTTACGATTTTATTATTCAGCTTGACGTTTGGGATCTATACAGTGACGGAGTCGATGGGCATTTTGCAGGGAATCGGTATATATGCCGGTATGCGTGAGTTCCTTTCCGAGATGGAGCTGAAGGTATTTCTACTTATTTTGTTTGCACTCTGTTTTTTTATGTTATTTTCGGCATTGAAGTTAATAGGAGAGACAGTGCATGAAGTAGGCATGCTTTTCTTCTCAAAAGACTATAATGGGGAGACAATGAGCGCAGCACGCGGAGGCTATGTTATTTTCTTTATTGGTGCACTCCTTTCAACTTTTGGTATCCAATCGGCCATTATATTGCTCGCTGTGTTTATGTTGACCGTTGCTGTTTATTTTGTTTATACGATTTATAAAATGAGCTTTTTCTTGAATATGACGGGGCTGATCGGCTTAGTCTTTTTTGAAATAGTAATTTGGGCATTATTTAGTACAACGATCTTATACATACTTATCAAGCTTTATAACGGTATTATCGCGAGTCTGCCGTTTATGTGATAAATAAGCAGTTCCATTAGAACACCTTTTAAAGTAGGATACGTAAATTCTAACGAAGAATGTTCTTTTGTTTATTG
>DEQA01000126.1 GCA_002359075.1 Planococcaceae bacterium UBA3378 | reverse complement strand
CAAGGGTTAGAAAAATAAAAAAACGCTACTAACCCCCACCAAATCAAATAGATTTGGAAGGGGGATGCGTAGCGTAGTTATGTTCAAATAGGAGCAGTGAACAATTATTCTAAACAGCAAGAAACGTTCAAATTTCAAGGACACTATGCATGTCCTATGATAAAATGGTTGTACGAATTGTTATAAAGGGGTGAAGTCGGGTGGCTGAAAACCTCGATTTATTTGAAGTGAATAAACTATTTATTCTGGGCCGGCCTATCGTGTCCATTTTCCACAATCCATCCAATATGTATTCGATTGTCCGTGTTCAAATACAGGAAACCAATATCGAATATAAAGAAAAAGAAATTATTGTAGTCGGCTATTTGCCTCCATTGACAGAAGATGAAATATACCGCTTTACCGGAATATTGAAGACACATCCAAAGTATGGCCTGCAGTTTCAGGTCGAAACTTTTCAAAAGGAAGTACCTGCTACCGAGACAGGAATTGTCCATTATTTATCAAGTGATCTGTTTCCGGGAATAGGGCGGAAAACGGCGGAAGCGATTGTAGAAAAGCTGGGTATTCATGCACTGCAAAAGATCTTGGAAGATCCTGAAGCACTGGATGCAGTCCCGCGGCTTTCTGCTGATAAAAGGGCGCAAATCCGTGCAGCAGTAGAGCAAAATCTTGGCTTGCAGCGGGTTATGATTCAATTGAATGAATGGGGATTCGGACCACAGCTTGGTATGAAAATCTACCAGGTGTACCGTGAGGAAACGATCCCTTTGCTGACGGAAAATCCGTACCGGCTAATTGAAGATGTAGAAGGCGTCGGCTTTGCAAGAGCAGATGAACTTGGCTCAAGGCTCGGTATTACCGGTAACCATCCGGACCGCATTAAGGCCGCGGTGCTGCATGTATTAACACATGCTGCTTTATCCGAAGGACATGTTTATTTGGACGCAGAGCAGGTGCTGCCGCATGTAAAGGACATGCTGGAGCAGAGCCAGCGGGTGGAAATTCCGTATGAAGCTATTTCTAAAGCATGCATTGAAATGCGGGAAGAGAGTAAGATCTGCGGGGAGGAAACAAGGCTTTACCTTCCATCCCTTTATTTCAGCGAGATAGGCATCGCCTCGAAAATTCTCGATTTAATAAAGGAAAACAAAAAACGAGCCCACTTTTCCAAAGACGAAATCAGAAAGGCAATCGGGGAAGTAGAAGAGCGCTATGACGTTACATATGCCCCTACACAGGCGCAAGCGATTGAAACGGCATTAAACTCGGCTGTGATGATTTTGACAGGCGGGCCCGGAACGGGAAAGACAACGGTTATTAAAGGATTGGTAGAAGTATATGCAGAGCTGCATGGCCTTTCTTTGGATCCGAAATATTATGCCCAAAAAGAGGAGCCGTTCCCTATTGTTCTTGCCGCCCCGACCGGCCGAGCAGCAAAACGACTTGCAGAATCCACAGAGCTGCCTGCTATGACGATTCACCGTTTGCTTGGTTTTACAGGCCAGGAGGATAAGGATGAGGAGACAGGGCGCGAGATTACAGGGAAACTTGTGATAATTGATGAAATGTCAATGGTTGATACGTGGCTTGCCCACCAATTGATGAAAAGTCTTCCCGAAAACGTCCAAATCGTCTTTGTCGGGGACCAGGATCAGCTGCCGCCGGTAGGACCGGGACAGGTTTTGAAAGATCTGCTTGCCTCTAAACAGCTGCCGACTGTTGAATTGACGGATGTATATAGACAGGCAGAGGGATCTACGATTATTGAAATTGCCCACCAAATTAAACAAGGTATTGTTCCTGATACGTTGACAGTAAAGACAAGTGACCGTTCCTTTATTAAGGCGGGGGCTGATCAAGTTGCCAGCGTTGTAACGCAAATTGTCAAAAGTGCCGTAACAAAAGGGCAGACAATCCGGGATGTTCAGGTACTGGCACCGATGTATAAGGGACCTGCGGGAATAGATGCATTGAACAAGCAAATACAGGAACTTGTAAATCCAAATGACGGAACAAGAAAGGAACTTGTATTTGGCGATACTATTTTCCGTATCGGCGATAAAGTACTCCAGCTTGTTAACCAGCCGGAAAGTAATGTATTTAACGGCGATATGGGTGAAGTGATCGCTATTATTAAAGCGAAGGAAACGATTGAAAAACAGGATTTGCTCGTTGTTAATTTTGATGGCATTGAGGTTACGTATCAGCGGGCCGATCTTAATCAAATCACATTGGCGTATTGCTGCTCTATCCATAAATCACAAGGGTCAGAGTTTCAAACGGTGATCATGCCGGTAGTGCGCGGCTATACAAAAATGCTGCGGCGCAATCTGCTGTATACCGGTATTACACGGGCAAAAAATTTCCTTATTTTATGCGGGGAGCCGGATGTGTTGACACAAGGTCTTTCAAAAACAGACGATCTAGCGCGACTGACCAGCTTAAGGGCAAGGCTTAACCCAACGGAAATAGAAGGAAATAAAACAGATGAAGATGAAAAGGAAACAGAAACAGAAGTGAGTCCAGGAAAAGGACAATCGGAACAGACACTCCCGAAAGTTTTAAATATGGAGACAGCTCCGCATATTCATCCATTAATCGGCATGAATGGCATTACACCCTATGATTTTATGGAAGAATAATAATCGTAAATCGGGATATCACTTAAAGTGATAGGACACTTATTTTTATATAAAAATTCTTTTTAAGCGGCAGCGCCATTAGGTAGCTGCCGTTTTTTATTTTAAACGTATAATTTCTCGTTTATATGCAATCGCTCTACAAAAAGGGAGAGGAAATACCGTTCTTGAGAAAAAGAGAGTAAGAATTGAATATTGGGCAATAATAAAAACTTGAGAATACACGATCAATTCGCATCAAATTAACGTTTTGTTACTATACGGTTTAAGTTGTCTATTGTCGAATGTAAATAGATGTAAAAAAGGTTTTCAATTATATAAGAGTAGGTGTAAATATGGATTTTATTTGGGGAATTATTGGTATTTTAATCGTTCTAGGTATTGGCTTTGCCTTTTCCATAAATCGGAAAGCTATCCAATGGCGTATTGTATTATCCGGCTTAGCAGTACAGATTTTGTTTGCCTTCATTGTATTAAGGTGGGAGTATGGACGAGAAAAACTTATGCAGCTGTCGAATGCTGTGCAAAGTTTAATTAACTACGCATTTGAAGGTGTCGATTTCGTATTTGGCGGGTTAGCAGATGCTGATACGGTTGGATTTGTATTTGCGATGAGTGTGTTGACGATCATTATTTTCTTCTCCTCCTTAATTTCTGTTCTTTATTATTTAGGCATTATGCAAATTATTATCAAAATCATTGGGGGCTTTTTATCAAAAGTGCTCGGAACAACACAAGCAGAATCTGTTAATGCAGCAGCGAACATCTTCGTAGGCCAGACAGAGGCGCCGCTTGTTATTCGTCCATTTTTAAATACGATGACAAGATCTCAACTGTTTGCTGTCATGACAGGTGGTCTGGCTTCTGTTTCAGGGTCTGTATTAGTGGGATATTCATTACTAGGTGTACCCCTGGAGTATTTGCTAGCAGCAAGCTTCATGGCTGCTCCGGCCGGTTTAGTACTGGCAAAATTAATTATTCCCGAAACAGAAGAAGTGGATGAAACAAACTTTAAATTGGAAAAAGACGAAACATCATCAAACGTTATTGATGCAGCTGCAAATGGGGCAGCAGATGGACTGAAGCTTGCAGTAAATGTCGGGGCAATGCTGCTTGCATTTATTTCTCTGATCGCCTTGCTTAATGGTATTTTGGGCGGTATCGGCGGCTGGTTTGGCTTTGGCGATATTACATTGGAAGGCATACTCGGCTATATATTTGCCCCGCTTGCCTTTGCTATTGGGGTGCCATGGGAGGAAGCAGTCCGTGCAGGTTCATTTATTGGGCAAAAATTAATCCTAAATGAATTCGTTGCCTTTTCGAACTTCGGACCCGTAATTGAAGATTTCTCAGAAAAGACGGCAATTATCATTTCATTCGCCCTTTGTGGATTTGCAAACTTAAGCTCCATGGGTATTTTAATTGGTGGTATAGGAGCTATGGCGCCAGATAAGCGCTCTGTAATTGCAAAGCTTGCATTAAAGGCTGTTCTTGCAGGGACACTTGCTTCATTACTATCAGCAGCGATTGCCGGTATGTTCTTATAGTGGAAATAAAAAAGATCATTCCTAATTTTTTAGGAATGATTTTTTTGGGTCTTTGCCATAAGTTGAGGATGACAAGCTAATATGATAACAAGTTGATTGGAGCGGCGGCTGGCGGCTCCTTGGGGAACAGCACGTGCTAAAAAATCGAATGGTTTCGAGATAATTTCCGAAACCATTCAGTTGGAGTCGTGTCCCCGCAGAAAGTGTCCAGCCAGAACGGAAATTAACACCATGTTACAGTGATGAATCTCTTTTTGTATAAAAAAGGTCATTTGCAGAGTCTTTGAAACTATTTAAAGGGTATAAATTTTATGAATATTTAGCTATAGTATGAGGCTGCCAGAAATGATAATTTTATGTCAATGAATATATTTTAAAAACAATAGCAAAAAGGAGAATTGGATGAACTATTACGAGAAATCATTAGTGTTTAAAACTTTAACAATTGGAGCGGCAGTCATGGTAGCACCGATGGCAGGAGCCGCCTATGCAGAAGGTCCGAAAGAAGATAAAGTGCCGGTCTATAAAGTGGATGAAGCAAAATCACTCATTAGCCAGAAACTCGAAGTATCTGCTCATAATCAGTATAAAATTGCTCTGAATCATTCTATGAGTGCCCAAGCACATACACCAAGTACAGAAAATAAGAGACCTGCAACGAATCCAGGGAAAGGGAATAAAGGAGAACATCCCGGAAAAGGCCCGAATCCTGGTAAAGGTCAAAACAAAGCGGTAGATGTATCATTTCTTCATTTAAATGATACTCATGCAAATCTTGATCAGGTTGCAAAACGGGTTTCTGTTGTAAAAGAAAAGCGTAAGGAAAACCCTGACACAATAGTAGTGGATGCCGGAGATGTTTTTTCAGGTACACTATATTTCAATGAATTTAAGGGACAAGCCGATGTGGAATTCATGAATTTAATGAAAGTAGATGTTATGACATTCGGCAACCATGAATTCGATTTAGGTTCTTCTAAGGAAGGGCACCGGGCATTGGCAGATTTTATTAAAGCAGCTCATTTCCCATTCGTTTCTTCCAATATTGATTTTTCGAAAGACCCTATTTTTAAAGGATTATTTAATACGAAAATTAAAACAAATGCGAAAGACGGCCAAATATATACCGGTATTGTCAAAGAAGTGGATGGACAGAAAATTGGTTTCTTCGGTTTGACGACGGAGGAAACTGCTATGATCTCTAATCCGGGTAGCATTGCCTTCCGAAATTATATTGAGCAGGCCCGTAAAATGGTGGATGAATTTGAAAAAATGGGTATCAACAAAGTCGTAGCAGTGACGCATATCGGCTTTGATGATAATCCTGCAATTGATAACGATCAGCAGCTCGCCAAGTATGTAGATGGAATTGATGTCATCATTGGCGGTCACTCTCATACGAAGCTGGAAGAACCAGTGAAAATCGAAGAAGGAAAGGAACCGACAGTGATTGTACAAGCATATCAATACGGAGATTATGTCGGTTCACTTGATGTGTCTTTTGATAAAAAAGGTGTTGTGACAAAATACAACGGCGAGTTGATTGCTACAGCGGATTATGAGGATGATCCAGAGGCAGCTGCCCTGTTGCAACCATATAAACAAAAAATAGAGGAAATACAGCAGACTGAAATTGGCGTAGTATTAGATGAACCTCTTGAAAATCCGCGTACAGGGGGCGAGGTGACAAAGCCAAGCGTGCGTAAAAATGAAACGGTGTTAGGAAATCTGATCACGGATGGAATGCTGGCAAAAGCAAGGCAATATGATGGGGAAGTTGTCCTGGCATTCCAAAACGGCGGCGGCATCCGCAACGGTATTAATGCAGGACCTGTTACTGTCGGGGAAGTGATCAATGTGCTGCCGTTCGGTAATACACTCGCAACAATGCGTCTGACAGGTGCGGAAATCAAAGCTGCATTTGAGCATAGCGTATCTGCATACCCAAATGAAAATGGCGGTTTCCTTCATGTAGCAGGCGCTAAAATAGTATTTGACAGTACAAAGCCGGCTGGGGAGCGCATCGTTTCCATACAAGTACAGCAGGAAGGTACTTTTACAGAGATCATGGATGACAAAACATACGCAGTTGCTACAAATGCTTTCACCGCAAAAGGCGGGGATGGCTATGATATGTTTGCCAAAGCGTAC
>DEQA01000310.1:4371-4989 GCA_002359075.1 Planococcaceae bacterium UBA3378 | reverse complement strand
AATTTTTGTGAAAAAATAATACAGTTGAAAGGGAGAGTTAACTATGGGAGAAAATAAATTCGATCCTACTGCAGCATTGCGCGAAGTGGAAGAGAAATTTCATATGTTCCAAATTTTAAATGAAGAAGGGGAAATTGTTAACGAAGAAGCAAACCCTAATCTGTCAGACGAAGAACTAGTAGAACTAATGAGCCGTATGGTATATACGCGTATTTTGGATCAGCGTTCTATATCGTTGAATCGTCAAGGACGTCTGGGGTTCTATGCGCCGACAGCCGGTCAGGAAGCTTCCCAATTAGCTTCACATTTTGCATTGGAGAAGGAAGACTGGATTTTACCGGGGTATCGTGATGTTCCGCAAATCGTGTGGCACGGCCTGCCTCTTTGGAAGGCGTTCCTATTCAGCCGCGGACATTTTGTCGGAAATCAAATTCCTGAAGGTGTAAATGTGCTGCCGCCGCAAATTATTATCGGGGCGCAATATATACAAGCAGCCGGTGTAGCACTAGGTATTCAAAAACGAGGTCAAAAGGCAGTTGCCGTTACGTATACAGGAGATGGCGGGTCATCACAAGGGGACTTCTATGAAGGCATTAACTTTGCAGGTGCCTTTAAATC
>DEQA01000310.1:3874-4279 GCA_002359075.1 Planococcaceae bacterium UBA3378 | reverse complement strand
CAAAAAGGGATTGCAGCAGGTATTCCAAGTATTTTAGTAGACGGTATGGATCCGCTGGCAGTATACGTTGCAACAAAAGATGCGCGTGAACGTGCAGTAAATGGTGAAGGGCCGACATTAATTGAAACATTATGTTACCGTTATGGTCCGCATACAATGGCGGGGGATGACCCAACACGTTACCGTACAGGCGATTTAGATAATGAATGGTCGCTAAAAGACCCGATCGTACGCTTCCGTAAATACTTGGAGGCAAAAGGCATTTGGTCAAAAGAGAAAGAAGAAGAAGTAATCGAGCGTGCGAAAGAGGAAATTAAAGATGCCATTAAAAAGGCAGATCAGGCTCCAAAACAAAAAGTGTCCGAGCTGATTGAAAATATGCATGCAGGTGAAATGCCACATAAC
>DEQA01000310.1:0-3805 GCA_002359075.1 Planococcaceae bacterium UBA3378 | reverse complement strand
GCGATTACAGATGCACTCCGCTGCGAGCTGAAAAACGATGAGAATGTTCTTGTTTTCGGTGAAGATGTTGGGGTAAATGGAGGAGTATTCCGTGCAACGGAAGGCCTTCAAAAAGAATTTGGTAAAGACCGTGTATTCGATACACCGCTTGCAGAATCCGGCATTGGCGGCCTGGCAATCGGCCTTTCTCTTCAAGGTTTCCGACCAGTACCGGAAATCCAATTCTTCGGTTTCGTATATGAAGTAATGGATTCGATCAATGGCCAATTAGCCCGTATGCGTTACCGTACAGGCGGCACATACAATGCTCCGGTTACGATCCGCTCACCGTTTGGGGGCGGCGTGCATACACCGGAAATGCACTCTGATTCATTAGAAGGATTAATGGCTCAACAACCGGGCTTGAAAGTTATCGTACCGTCGACGCCATATGATGCAAAAGGGCTGTTGATCTCAGCGATCCGTGATGATGATCCGGTTATTTTCCTGGAACACTTAAAGCTATACCGTTCATTCCGCGAAGAAGTGCCGGAAGAGTCCTATACAATTGAAATCGGTAAAGCAGATGTTAAGCGTGAAGGAAAAGATTTAACAATTATTGCGTATGGCCTTATGGTTCATGAAAGCTTAAAAGCTGCAGAAGAGCTGGAAAAAGAAGGGTACTCTGTAGAGGTAGTGGACCTTCGGACGATTCAGCCGCTTGATATCGATACAATTATCAAATCAGTAGAAAAGACAGGCCGCGCAATCGTTGTGCAGGAAGCTCAAAAGCAGGCAGGCATTGCAGCAAACGTAGTAGCGGAAATTACAGAGCGCGCTATTTTAAGTCTGGAAGCCCCAGTGCTTCGTGTAGCAGCGCCGGATACAGTTTATCCATTCCCGCAGGCAGAAGGGGTTTGGCTGCCTAACTATAAAGATGTAATCGAAACAGCGAAAAAAGTTTTAACATTCTAAGAAGAGGTGAAAAAGTATGGCATTCAATTTCCGCTTACCGGATATCGGTGAAGGCATTCACGAAGGTGAAATCGTTAAATGGTTCGTAAAACCGGGAGACAAAGTTCAAGAAGACGATATTTTATGTGAAGTGCAAAATGATAAAGCAGTCGTTGAAATTCCCTCTCCTGTAGAAGGCACTGTAGAAGAAGTGCTGGTTGAAGAAGGAACGGTCGCTGTTGTAGGAGATGTACTGATCAGCTTTGATGCACCGGGCTACGAGGATTTAAAACTAAAAGGCGATGACCATGCAGATGGAGAAGGAAAAGCGGAGACGGAATCCCAAGTCCAATCTACTGCTGAAGCTGGTCAAGAGATCGATAAAAAAGAAGCAAAACAAGAAGAAGCACCACAACGTGACGAGGCAGGGGAAAAAGGCAAGGGCGTTGTCATTGCAGCAAGTGAGCAGGATGTAAACAACCGTGTCATTGCGATGCCTTCTGTCCGTAAATTTGCGAGAGATCACGATGTTGATATCCGTCAAATAAAGGGTACAGGTAAAAACGGCCGTGTGCTGAAAGAAGACGTGGAGAAATTTATGGCTGGCGGCCAAGCAGAAGAGGCGGCACAAACTGAGGAAGCAACTGCAGAAACAGCACAAGCTGCACCAGCTGCGATTAACCTGGAAGGCGATTTCCCTGAAACACGTGAAAAAATGAGCGGTATTCGTAAAGCAATCGCCAAAGCGATGGTCCACTCAAAACAGACAGCACCACATGTTACATTAATGGATGAAGTAGATGTAACAGCACTTGTAGCGCACCGTAAACGCTTCAAGGAAATTGCTGCAGAAAAAGGCGTGAAGCTGACATATCTTCCGTATGTTGTGAAAGCATTAGTGTCTATGCTGCGCGAATTCCCTGAATTTAACCGCTCGCTGGATGATGCGACACAGGAAATTGTCCAAAAGCATTATTTCAATATCGGTATAGCTGCCGATACGGAAAAAGGGCTGCTAGTACCTGTTATCAAGCATGCAGATCGTAAATCGGTCTTTGCAGTATCAGGCGAAATTAATGAATTAGCGACAAAGGCCCGTGAAGGCAAACTGGCACCGAATGAAATGAAGGGCGGTTCGATGTCCATTACAAATATCGGCTCTGCCGGAGGTCAATGGTTTACGCCTGTTATCAACCATCCAGAGGTTGCAATACTAGGAATTGGCAGAATTTCTGAAAAACCTGTAATAAAAAATGGTGAAATTGTAGCAGCACCTGTGTTAGCATTATCATTGAGCTTTGATCATCGCATGATTGATGGAGCCACTGCGCAAAATGCTTTAAATCATTTAAAGCGTTTGCTAAGTGAACCAGAACTTTTATTAATGGAGGCGTAATAAAATGGTAGTAGGAGATTTCCCAATCGAGATTGATACTCTTGTCGTTGGTGCAGGCCCTGGTGGTTATGTTGCAGCAATCCGTGCAGCGCAAACTGGACAAAAGGTAACGATTGTAGAGCGCGGCGCATTAGGCGGCGTATGTTTAAACGTAGGTTGTATCCCGTCTAAGGCGTTAATCTCAGTAGGTCACCGTTTCGAACAAGCGAAACATTCAGATGATATGGGTGTAGTTGCTTCAGAAGTGAAGCTTGATTGGGCAAAAGCTCAAGCATTCAAAGATAGCGTTGTTTCTAAACTGGTAGGCGGCGTTGAAGGCTTACTAAAAGGTAACAAAGTAGACATCGTCAAAGGTGAAGCATATTTTGTGGATGGAAATACAGTACGTGTAATTGATGGCGAAAAAGCGCAAACTTACACATTCAAAAACGCTATTTTAGCAACAGGATCTCGTCCGGTTGAAATCCCAACGTTTAAATTTACTGAACGTGTAATCAACTCTACAGGCGCGCTTTCTTTACCAGAAGTACCAGAGAAACTAGTCGTAATCGGCGGCGGTTACATTGGTACTGAACTTGGTTCTGCTTATGCAAATCTTGGTTCACAAGTAACGATCATCGAAGGCGGAAAAGACATCCTAGCTGGCTTTGAAAAGCAAATGACGCAAATTGTGAAAAAAGGCCTGAAGAAAAAAGGCGTGGAAGTAGTAGTTGGCGCATCAGCTAAAGGTGTAGAAGAAAATGAAAACGGCGTAGTTGTCACATACGAAGCAGGCGGAGAAGAAAAAACTGTCGAAGCAAACTACGTATTAGTAACAGTAGGTCGCCGTCCAAATACAGATGAAATGGGTCTTGAAGAAATCGGTATCAAGTTTGCTGAACGCGGCTTACTTGAAGTTGACAAACAATGCCGTACTTCAATACCAAACATTTATGCAATTGGTGATATCGTAGCGGGTCCTCAGCTTGCACACAAAGCTTCATATGAAGGTAAAGTGGCAGCAGAAGCGATTGCTGGCGAAAAATCAGTTGTAGATTACCTGGCAATTCCAGCAGTGTGCTTCACAGATCCAGAACTTGCGACTGTAGGCTACTCAGAAGAACAAGCAAAAGCAGAAGGCATCGAAGTAAAAGCAGCGAAATTCCCATTCGCAGCAAACGGCCGTGCTTTAGCGCTTAACCAAACAGAAGGATTTGTTAAACTTGTTGCCCGTAAAGAAGACGGCCTGCTAATTGGTGCTCAAATCGTAGGTGCTGGTGCATCTGATATGATCGCTGAAATGGGCTTGGCTATTGAAGGCGGCATGACTGCAGAAGATGTAGCATTAACAATCCATGCTCACCCAACTTTAGGCGAAATTACGATGGAAGCTGCTGAAGTATTACTTGGCAACCCAATCCATATCGTATCAAAATAATAGAGATATACGAAACCACCGTTCGGCTATATGCCGGTGAAGTGACCCCTAAAAGTTAG
>DEQA01000017.1 GCA_002359075.1 Planococcaceae bacterium UBA3378 | reverse complement strand
CCGATTAAGGAATCTGTATTTACAATGGTTGAAAAAGCGCTATTTGGCGGATTGATCGCTGTATTGATCATTCTATTGTTCCTGCGTGATTTCAAATCAACAATCATTTCGATTATTTCTATTCCGGTATCCATCTTTATGGCACTGCTGCTGTTAAACTGGATGGATATCACATTAAATATTATGACGTTAGGTGCCATTACGGTAGCAATCGGGCGTGTTATCGATGACTCGATCGTAGTAGTGGAAAACATTTACCGCCGTATGCACTTAAAAGAAGAGAAGCTTTCAGGACGTGCGTTAATCCGTGAGGCAACTATTGAAATGTTTAAGCCGATCATGTCCTCTACACTCGTGACGGTAGCGGTATTTGCTCCGCTTATTTTCGTAGGCGGTATGGTAGGCGAATTG
Organism: Planococcaceae bacterium UBA3378; assembly: GCA_002359075.1. Classification (GTDB taxonomy): domain Bacteria; phylum Bacillota; class Bacilli; order Bacillales_A; family Planococcaceae; genus Lysinibacillus_B. Next base: position 6,757 of record DEQA01000017.1, on the reverse strand, counting down.
TTCATGCCGTTTGCCTTAACAATGACGTTTGCGTTAGGTGCTTCGCTGCTTGTAGCGATTACAATCGTGCCAGCACTTTCACACTTCCTATTCCGTAAAAAACTATACGGCACAAAAACGGAAGGCCAGCATAAAGAAGTTGGCAAGCTGGCGACTTCATACCGCAGCTTCCTAGAAAAATGCTTGAACCATAAATGGATTACATCGCTTGTAGCGGTTGTACTGTTAGTCGGTTCATTGGCATTGACACCGTTAATCGGTTTCTCCTTTATGGGCTCGCAAGAAGAGAAGGTTATGTACTTAACATATACACCTGCAACGGGTGAGCTGATGGAAGATACAGCGAAGAATATCGAAGAAGTAGAACAAGAGCTGATGAAGCGTAAAGATATCGATATTTTGCAAGTTTCCATCAATGATCCGGATAATGTCGACCCGGCAGCAATGATGATGGGCGGCGGAGGCAGCGGTGCCTTAATGTACCTTATCTTTGACCCGGATATGAAGGATTTCCCGAAAGCACGTGAAGAAGTAGAAGACTATGTGTTCAATATCGGGCAAACGGGTGAATGGAAATCGCAAAACTTCTCAATGACGACATCATCAAATGAAGTAAGCTACACATTATACAGTGAAGACTTAGAGGACCTTGGCACTGCTGTTAAACAGGTGGAAGGTGCCTTGAAAGAAGTAGACGGTCTGGAAGACGTCACTTCCGATTATGAGGATGCTTATGTAGAACATATCCTGACAGTAGATCAACAAGATGTACTGCAGTACGGCTTGACAACAGGTCAAATTGTGATGGCCTTATCTGAAACATCTACAAAAGAAGTGTTAACGACAGTACGCCATGATGGCGATGATTTAGAAGTGATTGTCCAGCGCCAGGCGAAAGCAGCGGCAACATCTATTGATGATGTACTGACAACGGAAGTTCAAACAGCTATGGGTACAACAATGACAATTGGTGAGCTTGTCGGTGTTGAAGAAGGCGAAGCGCTGAACTCCCTTTCCCGTTCGAAAGGTGAATACTTTGCTACAGTCTCCGGTACAATCATAGAAGACGATATTTCAAAAGCAACTGCTGCTGCTGATAAAAAAATCGATAATCTAGACTTGCCAAAAGGTGTTACAACTGGTGTAGCAGGTGTTGCAGCAGATATGGCTGAAACATTTACACAGCTAGGGGTAGCGATGCTCGCAGCCATTGCGATTGTCTACTTTATCCTTGTTGTCACATTTGGTGAAGGGTTAGCACCGTTTGCAATTCTGTTCTCTTTACCGTTCGCGGTTATTGGTTCTTGGATTGGTTTATGGGCGACAAACCAAACAATTTCTGTATCCGTGATGATGGGTCTGTTAATGCTGATCGGTATTGTTGTGACAAACGCCATTGTATTAGTAGACCGGATTATCCATATGGAACGTGATGGCCTAACAATGCGCGAAGCGATACTAGAAGCCGGGGCAACGCGTCTTCGTCCGATCCTTATGACGGCGATTGCAACAATTGGAGCGATGGTTCCAATGGCGCTTGGTATCGGCGGCGGTAGCGGTCTGATTTCAAAAGACTTAGCGATCACTGTAATCGGCGGTCTATTATCTTCTACAGCATTGACACTTGTCATTGTACCAATCGTATATGAAGTGTTATCGAAATTGTGGAAGAAGAATCGTAAGGAAATAGAAGAAAACTAATTCAATACAAGGTAGCGGGAAACATTGCGTTTCTCGCTGCTTTTTTAGTATGTTAAAAGAAAGGGAGTGGTAATATGAAGAAATTATGGTATAACGGACGTATTTATACAATGGCAGAAGAAGGAGCAACAGTAGAGGCTATTTTAACTGAAGAAGATAGGATTCTGCAGACTGGCACAGTAGAGCAGTTAACAGAGCTGGCGGATGAACAGATAGATCTTCAAGGAGCTGTTATGTACCCGGGGTTTGTCGATAGCCATATCCATCTCATTATGTATGGACAGAAATTGCAGCGGCTCGATTTATCGAAGGTGGCAAGCAAGGAGGAGATGCTTCGGCTATTGCAGAAGCAGGCATCGACTCTGCAGGAGGGAGAATGGCTGTTTGGTGAAGGGTGGAATGAAAATAATTTCCCCGATAAAAGCATTCCGTCTATTGAAGAGCTGGATGCGGTGTATAAGGGGCCGGTAATATTATCGCGTATTTGCCATCATGTTTATCTATGTAATACGGAAGCTTTACGGATAGGCGGCATCACTATAGAAAGTGAGAATCCTCCAGGCGGAGAATTCGGCCGTAACAGCAGGGGAGAATTAAACGGTCTGCTTTATGAACAGGCGAAAAATCCTGTGTATGAAGCAGCACAGCCTCATGGAGAGGACTTTGTTAGAATGCTTGAGCGATCACTGCAGCTGGCGGTGGATGATATGCTGCAACGTGGGATTGTCGGTGCGCACACAGAAGAAATGAACTATTTCGGCCATTATACAAACCCGCTGACAGCCTATAAAAATGTCATGAGTAAAAAGCAATTCAGGGTGAATTTATTGAGGCATCATGAGGTGTTCGAGCAAATGATGCAGGATGGGGCTGTATTCGATGAGCCTTATGTAGAGCCGGGCGCGATGAAGATTTTTGCCGACGGTTCATTGGGCGGTTCTACTGCAGCCCTCATCGAGCCTTATGAGGATGACCCGTCAAGCTTTGGTATGCTCATTCATACGGATGAGCAAATCGAAAGCTATGTAAAACTTGCAAGACGATACGGGGAAGCAATTGCTGTACATTTGATTGGTGATGCAGGAGTGGAGCAGCTGCTGGATGTAGTGGAAAGGTATCCTGCACCTGCTGGAAAGCGTGATCGGTTCATTCACTGCTGTGTCCTGGAGGATGATTTAGTAGCCCGTATGAAAAAACTCCCGATCGTGCTGGATTTACAGCCGGCATTTGTCACATCGGATTTTCCTTGGGTGGAAAAGAAATTGGGGCAAAAGAGATTGCCGTGGGCTTATGCATGGAAGCGTCTGCTTGATGAAGGATTTATGTGTGCTGCCGGCACAGATGCACCCATCGAAGACGTGGAACCGCTAAAAACCATTTATGCTGCTGTAGAGCGGAAATTGCCCGGACAAACACATGAAGGGTATGGCATATCTGAAAAGCTGTCTCGTTTTGAAGCGGTAAAGATGTATACGTACGGCAGTGCCCAAGCCATTTGCAAGGAGCATGAGCGCGGGCTGATTAAAGAAGGATATATAGCAGACTTTACTATTTTTGACCGTGATTTATTTGAAGGATCATCGGATGACATGCTACAGGCAAACGTAGAAAAAACAGTCGTTGGCGGAAAGATTGTGTATGAACGGAAAGAGAGCTAGTTATCTATTTGATAGTGTATAGAAAAATGAAAGGAGCTGACCGGAAAATCTTGATTTTCCTGGTATCTCCTCGTTTTATGGAAAAAGCGGTCAATCGATTGACCGCTTTTTTTGAATGTTACTGTTCATTTCTCCACTCGAACCAGCGTCCATGGCTGTCGGCAGCAGTTAATAAACGCGCTGGCTGAGTTGTTCCTTTTTCTATATAATCCTGATGAATATGAGCGTCGTACATATTATTGTATACATGATAGAGCGGACGTTCATAGCTGATTGTTTGAAGTGTATCGAGCAGCTGCTTTTTGAGCTCCGGCGGGAACTGATTCGCTACATGGGTATGAAAAATGACCAATTGATATTCCTCGGAGACCGTCTGAATGATGCGAGGTAAAAGAGCGACGGCATCCCCTTCGTATAATTCTTTTTGGATGGAATCATTGATTTCCTTTGCCCTCATAAATTGCCGGCGTCTTTCTGCATGCTCCGGCCAAATGAGTGCCAGCATCCATTCCAAATCATCATCCTTTTTTAGGTCGATGATGTGTAAATCGATACCAATTCGCATGTTAATAATAGGTTTTTGGTAGATCGATAATGGCAAAGCATCTCCTCGGTTTTCTGAGGAAATCGTTAAGGAATCTGCAGCCGAATGAATAGATGGACCATTTCGATATTCATAATGATAGTGATCCAAACCTAGCAATAGCCCGGAACTTGTACCGATTTCTATAAGTGCCAGTGGCTTGCCGCATAATTCATAGATGTCTGCCATGATCGGATATAAATAGGATGCCCGGCGGACCTCGTTTGTCTGTACAAGTTTTGTTTGGAACAGCTCCCGCAATTCATCCTGATGCTTTAGAGCAAATGCCCGAAATGACTGGAAAGACTGCTCCGCCGGCAGTGGGTGATCAGTTAGCGAGGCGTAGTATGCACGTAAAGGATCCTCATATTTTTTCAGCAAATAATGCATGGCGGCAAAAAATAAATTAGGCTTTGGCTGGGACTGGGGAATGTCCCGGATCAGGGTCATCAATTCGTCGTCATGAACTATTTGTCCGCATAAATATTCGTATAGCCTGCTGCTTTCCCGTGCTTCGTGTTCCGCAAAATGAAGAAAAGCTTGTTGATATCGATCCATCTTTCTCCCTCCTTGTAGAAGATATAATCATAGTGTAATGTAAAATGAATATTAAGAAAATTAAATGAATTTAATCGAAATGATTAAATATATTAATTAATGGGGGAATTGGATGGAAACAAAGTGGTTGAAATCTTTTCTGGTAGCGGCTGAAACAGAGAATTTTCGCAGAGCTTCGGAAATGCTTCATCTATCACAGCCAAGCATTACGGTACATATTCAGCAGCTGGAGGATTATCTGGAAGTTCAATTATTTGAGCGGAATCATGCGAGAGTGAAGCTCACATCGGCCGGACGGCACTTTCTTCCGGAGGCAAAAACCATTTTAAAAGTAATGGAAAAAAGCGTGCAGGAAGTAAGGAACTATGCCCACCAAAGAAAAACACAGCTAACAATTGTCATCTCTCCTTTGCTTGTAGAAACCATTATCCCGCATCTCATTTATCAATTTTCAATAGAAAATACAGGCTGTGATTTGGTTTTGCTAGTGGAGGAATCGGATAAGATGGATGCATTATTGCTGGACGGCGAAGCACATATTGCTGTTAGTCTATTGCCTTCCAATAACAGAACAATTATTAGTAGAAAGATTCATGAAAGCCCGCTTCAATTAGTTGTCCCATTAGACGAATATGACGATGAATCAGGGCAAAGGATGGAGGTAGCGGACTTATTTCGCCGTTATCCTTTTTTCACGGATCATATTGCTAGTGTCTCTCCTGGGCTGAATTTGCTCATTAAAAACCATTTTCCCTATACAAGGACTATTTCCATTTCACAATCTTATATCGTTAAGCGGTTTATCCGTGATGGCTTGGGTATTTCCTTTCTGCCTAAACAAATAATCAGGAGAGAAATGATGGAGGGGCGCTTTAATATTGTGCCATTTGAAGAGTTTGAGCTGCCGATGGTAAAGACGTATCTGCATTTTATAAATGCAACGGAAGAGGCGGAGCAGTTAATGCAGCGGATTGCAAATGCCAGTCTTGAATAAGAGGAAAAAGCGGTATGTAGTGCGGATTAGCGAATTTGTCTATTTTAAGTCATATATGAAAGATACATCTTTTATCTTGCAGTCCCTTCGTTGTAAGGCTGGAATCCTTCCTCTACAATGGCAGTAACGGGGGAATAAAAATGAAAACATTGGAAAGTAAAATGCAGGAAGCAGTTGATTTTTTATATAGATACAGGGAAGAAAATGATTTACCGCAGGAGTGGCTTGCAGCCCGTTTAGAAGAAGTAGAGCGAAAAGGGGAGTATATGCCGACAACAGAAGAGCTGACATTCGGTGCAAAGGTTGCATGGCGCAACAGCAACAAATGTATCGGCCGCCTTTTCTGGCAGTCTCTGCACGTATTTGATGAACGGTCATTGACAACAGAAGAAGAAGTGTTTGAAGCGCTGATCCGACATATTGATTTTGCGACAAATGGCGGAAAAATACGCCCGGCTATCACAGTCTTTCATCCAACTCATGTACGGATTTGGAATCATCAGTTACTGCGTTATGCAGGCTATGAAACAGATGAAGGGGTAGTAGGGGATCCGCATTCCATCGCTTTCACGAAAGTTTGCGAAGAGCTCGGCTGGCAGTCTGCGGGTACAAATTTTGATATTTTACCCCTTGTCATCCAAGTGGAAGGCCACAAGCCTCGTTTGTTCGAGATACCGAAGGAGCATGTGTTAGAAGTAGCCATTACTCATCCGGCATATGAACGTTTTGATGAACTGGGGTTAAAGTGGTATGGGGTGCCTATTATTTCGGATATGCAGTTTACGTGCGGCGGGGTGGATTTCCAGGCGGCACCATTTAATGGCTGGTATATGGGAACAGAGATCGGGGCTCGAAATTTTGCAGACCACCAGCGCTATAATTTACTGCCGGAAGTAGCCGATATAATCGGTCTTTCCCGTGACACGAATACAAGCTTATGGAAGGACCGGGCACTTGTGGAACTGAACATTGCTGTTCTTCATTCATTTAAAGAAATGGGGGTCAGCATTGTCGATCATCATACGGCAGCACAGCAGTTTAAGCTTTTTGAGGAACAGGAGATAAAAGAGGGACGGGAAGCGACAGGAAACTGGACGTGGTTAATTCCCCCTATGTCGCCGGCTGCAACGCATCTTTTCCACCAACCTATTCCCAATATTATTAATAAGCCAAATTATTTTTATCAAAAGAGTCCTTATTAAAAAGAACTGACTCGACATATTGCGAGCTGGACCCTGAATGGTGACCACTTTTTAAAAGTGG
>DEQA01000297.1 GCA_002359075.1 Planococcaceae bacterium UBA3378 | reverse complement strand
CTGTTTGCACAAGATTAGGGATTAAATCAAACCGGCGCTGCAGCTGGTTTTCCACCTGTGACCAAGATGCTTCCACTTGTTCTTCACCAAAGACCAGGCTATTATACTTTGGCACAATCAGCAGTATAGCAACCGCGATTAATACAAAGATCACTATAAGGATGACTGTCATACTGCTTTTTTTTTCTTTCGCCATTTATCTTCTCCTCCTTTAACTTTTATCCATTTCTTATGAATAGCTCAAACAAAAGCAACCATAATAACATCGTACCCAAAAAGAATGGAGGATTATCATATGTTTACTCAGTCATCTGAATCACAAGACAATGGCCAGCCGATGTCAATGAACCACGGCGCACATGAAATAATGGATGTCCATGAAGTATTAAGTGCCGCAATCGGTGCTTTAAACCAATGCGTGCTCATGCGGGACCAAATCCAGGACCCTGAACTTTTAGGAATTTTAGACCGCCAATATGCCTTCATGCTCGATGAATATAATACCACGAGAGAAGCCTACCAAACAGGACAAGACCCAAAACACCCAACCAAAACATACAATATGCAGATCAGCAATGATGTAAATTACGGCTTAACTGCCGGGGAACCTAAAAAACCAATTCAATCGGCTAATGAGGTAAATGATGCCATCCTAGCCGGCTCTTTGCTTGCCATGCATAAAGCAGGAGCTGCCGGAAAAACACAGGCCGCTCTCGAATCTACAAATCCTGTTGTCCGCCGGGTATTGCAGGACTCAGTGCCAAACTGTATTGAAATGGCCTATGAAGTATCCCTTTTCCTTAACAAGCGCGGTATTTACCAAGTGCCACAGCTTTCCCAAAATGATATGAATATTATGCTGAATATGTACGGCCCGGCTGAAAAAGCAAAAAATATGCCGAACTAATTTCATCATTAAATTAAAACATCCATTCAAGCAGCCCGTCTTGAATGGATGTTTTTCTTATAATACTTTTCCTAGAAAAGCCTTTGTCCGTTCATTTTTCGGATTTCCAAATAGGTCATCCGGCTGGCCTTCTTCGACAATATAGCCGCCATCCATGAACAATACACGGTCGCCTACCTCGCGTGCAAAGCCCATTTCATGTGTGACAACGATCATCGTCATCCCTTCCTTGGCCAATGCCTTCATCACATCGAGCACCTCACCTACCATTTCCGGATCAAGCGCGGAGGTTGGCTCATCAAACAGCATGACTTTCGGCTTCATCGCAAGCGCCCGTGCGATGGCTACACGCTGCTGCTGTCCACCTGAAAGCTGCTGGGGGAAACTATCCGCCTTTGCCCGTAATCCTACCTTATCAAGCAGCTCTAATGCCAGCTTCTCGGCGTCCGTTTTTTTCATTTTTCGGATTTGCATCGGTGCCATTGTAATATTATCGATCACTGTCATATGCGGAAATAGATTAAACTGCTGAAACACCATCCCCACTTCCGTCCGGATATCATTAATATTGGCCTTTGGATCATTAATTTTGATTCCTTTAATGTAAACGGCCCCATCTGTCACTTCCTCCAGCAGATTTAGGCAGCGAAGAAATGTACTTTTCCCCGATCCGGATGGCCCGATTACACAGACAACTTCCGATTCACGGATTTCATAGTCTATGCCTTTTAAAACTTCAAGCTTACCGAAATATTTATGTAGATTCTCTACTTTAATCATGTCTCGGCACGCTCCCTTTTACTTTTTCTCGGATTGTAATCAATACTGAATCGATGCTCGATATACGCGATCACCTTTGTCACGATGAATGTCATGATCAGATATAGGAACGCTGCGAATAAGTACGGCTCCCACACTCGATTATATGTACCTACTACCATCTTACTTGCATAGAGAATATCCGTTGCTGCAATAACATTTACAAGCGATGAATCTTTTAAAAGCGTAATAAATTCATTGCCAAGCGGCGGTACCATACGGCGGACCGCCTGTGGCAGGATCACCTTACGCATTGCCTGGGAATGGGTAAGACCGAGCGAGCGTGCCGCTTCCATCTGTCCTTTATCGATGGACTGAATGCCTGCACGGAAAATTTCCGCATTATAGGCTGCGCTATTCAAGATTAAGGCTGCAGCCCCTGATATAAACCAACCATATGAGTGTCCAAACAATGTCGGGATCAATGCTAAATGGATAATATAAATCTGCACAAGCATCGGTGTTCCGCGGAAGACATCGACATAAATTTTAGCCGGCCAATAAATGATTTTGTTTTTTGACGTCTGGGCCAATCCAAGAAGTACCCCGAAGAATATCCCTCCAATATAGCCGACAAGTGTCAGGGCTAATGTTACCCAAATACCGGTAATATAAAAATCACGGTAGTTCCAGATTATGTCCCAGCGAAAATCAAATAAGTCCATCTGAAACACCTCCAACCTCTATTATTCTAATTCTTGCGTTACACCCGTATATTTTTTTACGATTTCGTCCAGCTTGCCGTTTTCTTTAATAGCTTCCAGACCTTCATTCAAGATGTCCAGGACTTCTTTATTGCCCTTTTTCACCATTAAACCGTAGTATTCCTTCTCGAATGCCTCATCTTCAATGACAGTCAGCTTGGCATCAGGATTGTTTTTCAAGTACTCATAAACAACCGCATTGTCCCCGATTGCCGCAGCCGTTGAACCGTTAATCACTTCCAAGATGGCTACAGGCATATTTTCAAACGCTGCAATATTCTGGCTTTTTTCCCCTAATGCTTTTTTTGCCGCTTCATGGCCGGTTGTATTGATCTGCACCGACACCTTTTTTCCTTCCAGGTCAGCCAATGATTTCACATCCGACCCTTCCTTCACTACTATTACGAGGTTCGCTTCGTAATAAGGCTCTGTAAAATCATATACCTTTTTGCGCTTGTCATTGATTGAAATGCCTGCTGCGCCCAGCTCAATTTCGCCGTTTTTCACCTGCTCGAGCATCGGATCCCAACCGACATGCTTCATTTCGATCTCTATGCCTGTTTCTTCAGCAATTGCCTCGACAATTTCACTATCAATGCCGATAATTTTTCCGCTGTCATCCATATATTCAAATGGAGCGAATGTCGCCTCTGTACCTGCTGTTAATTTTTTAATCTCTCCGTCTGAACCTGTCGAATTGTCCGAACCGCATGCTGCCAATAACATGGAAGCTGCCGCGAACGGAACTATTGCCTTTAATAAACTTTTCTTCATTTAATTTCTACCCCCTTGTCTATTATCTGCCAATTGTTGTCATTGATTGATATTAACCATTATAGTAATTTCCGAATTTATATACAACAATAAATTTTATAAAAAATGATTATTTTTTCAC
>DEQA01000192.1 GCA_002359075.1 Planococcaceae bacterium UBA3378 | reverse complement strand
GCAGCGGCAGATGCACTCGCCACACTTCGCTCCATGTGCTTTTTCTTTTGGCAAGAACAGTTCTCAGTATTGAGCTCTTTTTAGTATAAATTTCTCTATAATTAGATTGCATTTTTCTTACTATTTAATCGGAAAGGGAAGAGGCACTGTCGTTTATATTATTTTTAAAATGAATATGTGCCTCTTTTACCGTATAGGAAAACTACCATCAATTCATCGACTCCTTACAAATAATTACTTTTAGTTAACCATAGTGGAGCAGGGGGGTGCAATCAGAACTTTTGCACAAAAAAGACAAGCCCTTATTACATTGGACTTGTCTTTTTATCAGATTAATCATGATGATGGTCTTCATGCTTCATTTCACAAAGAAGCTCGTGACTGCTGCACACAATAGCTGTTTCCATTTGAATTGTCACATGGTGGATACCTTGATGAAGCAGCTTGTGTTTGATGTTTTTCAGTAATCCCGAGCTTTCCGCCACCGTCATCGTATCCGCGACAACAATATGGGCATTCAATGCTATATAATCACTTGTGATGGACCAGATATGGATATCATGCAGATTCATGACTTCAGGCAAGCTCTCGATTTCTGACTTTACTGCCTGCAGGTCGACCGAAGCAGGTGTCCCCTCCATCAACACATGGACAGCTGAGCGGGTAATACCGATCCCGCTGCGCAGAACAAGCAAAGCGACGATGACACTGGCTAAAGGGTCTGCCCATTGCCAGCCGAAAAAGATGATCAATAAAGCAGCAATGATTGCGCCGATCGAGCCGAGCATATCGCTGATTACGTGGGAAAAGGCACCGCGCATATTGAGATTTTCTTCCGTATCACCGCTTTTAAACATGTAAACCGCTACGATAATATTTACTAATAGCCCGATGAAGCTAATGATCAGCATACCAAATGATGCGACTTCCGGCGGGCTTTGGAAGCGGATGATGGCTTCATAGAAAATATACAGGGCGATTAGTATGAGTGTCGCCCCGTTCAGCAGGGCAGCCAATATCTCAAACCGTTTATAGCCGAATGTCTTCGCCTGGGAAGTCGCTTTTTCTGCCAGCTTAAAGGCGACAAGGGCAATGGCAAGTGACAAAGCATCACTCAGCATATGCCCGGCATCAGAAAGCAGCGCAAGGCTGTTTGTCAGTATGCCTCCGATGACTTCCACAACCATAAAGGAGGCGATCATCAGGAAGGAAATAAATAATACTTTTTTATTGGATGTATGCACATGGGAATGGTCATGGCCATGGTGGTGCTGGTGACTCATTGTTTTTCACTCCTTACGTATGTTTAGCGTGCTCGATTGCCTGCTTAAGTAAACCCATTACGTGGGCATCATCAGATGTATAATAAAGGGTTGTTCCCTCACGTCGGAATTTTACGAGCCGCAGATTTTTCAGAAAGCGCAGCTGATGGGACACTGCTGACTGTGTTAAATCGAGCGCTTCAGCAATATCATTCACCGAATGCTCATGCTCGCATAAAAAATGAAGAATGCGGATACGCGTCGGATCACTCAACGCTTTAAAGGTTTGGGCGGTGATGAATAACGTTTCCTCATCCAGCCCATTTGTTTGGCAGTTGCAAGGTTGTTCGTTCATAAAATGCCTCCGTATTCGTAATATGAATATATGAGTATGTGTTCATATATAGTGTATGCTGTTTGGGAGGATTTTGCAACTGTCTTGTTGGAGAAAATTTGGAAAGGGGATTGTTCAAACAACATAAGCATCTTCCGGATTCCGTTATATGGACTATACCCGGAATGCAGAAGATGCTCACTCGTTTATTAATGAAGATGGAACGGCAGAAGATCAAGAACTTGATGAAGCCCGATGTAAAGCAGGATACCGTAGAAAAAGTAAACGGATACCCTTTTGTTCTTTAGGGCGATGACAGCCGGCAGCAGGTCGATCGTTACGATATAAAGGAACATACCTGCTGTAAGGGACAGGGCAATCGGCAGAATGACAGGGTCTGCCGCAAAAAACTTTGATGCCGACATCGTAGCCGCCGCTCCGGCAATCGTAGACAAACCGAGTAAATAGGAAGCATAGACGGCTTTTCGTCTGTTGCGTGACTTTGTATAAATGATGGATGAAAGCGTCAGCCCGTCCGGCACTTTATGGAGAAGCACCGCAAACAGCACGACAAGCCCGACCCCCTTGTCCAAATGAAAGCCCATCACAATCGACACCCCGTCCAAAAATGTATGCAGCAGCATACCAAAAAGCAGGACTCTTACACGCTGGCCTGTTGCCGTGTGCTGATGAGGGGAAAACAATTGCTGAATAAGAAAGAATAAACCAAACCCTAGAATAATAAAAACCGGGCTGCTTTTATGCAGCTCAATCGCTTCCGGTACAATCGCCATGAGCGCAATCGCAAAGAGAAGGCCGGCACTTAACGCCATGAGCGCATAGGAATCATGCTCCGACCAGGCACGTTTCAGCAAAATAAGCAGACCGCCTGCCACATTCGCAGCCGCTGCAAGCAATACATAAAAAAGAATATCCATACATAACTCCCATATTTATTTAATAGTAGACTACCTGCAATAAACATATGCCCCCGGACTTGTGGGCATGAATAGCGGATTTTTGGTGAATTCGCGGGTATTGATCAAACGTAAAATAAAAATAAGAAAAAGCATCTCCTAGGCAGGAAATGCTTTCTAAATGCCGTTTATTTATTCCACTTCTTTTAACATTTTTTCGATAACAACCAAACGTCCATTCAATTCGTCAAGCTGCTTTTTTATCATAAAGTTATTTTCACGTTCAAGCTCTAATCTTTCCGCATTTTGCCGTTCAAAACGTTTCGCAATTCTTGATAGAATTCCCCATGCTAATAGGGCTATCACAATAATTGGGATTAGTTGTATAGCGAAATTTATAAATAAACTTTGTATGAATATGCTAGTAGATGTTGCCATAATATCCCCCTGGATTAATTTTTCTTTTTCGTTGTTAAAGAAGGTGTGAGTGAGCGGATGATCGTTTCATTGATTTCGAGCTGAAAAGGGTTAAGAGTATAATATTTCGCTGCCTTACCGCTTTCTAGTATCTCCATATCATTTCTTACTAAGTTCGCCTCCTCTAATTTTTGAAGATGCAGATAAAGCAGCGGTCTACTAATTCCCATCTCTCTTGCCAGCTGGCTGACATATTGCTTTCCCTCGGATAAAATACTGATGATTTTCAGACGATGAGGATTGGATAATGCCTCTAAAACTACCAGCAGTTCATCTCCATTATTAAATGGTATCATATGTAAGTATTTTATTACATATGTTTAATTAATACAACACTGTTAATGGATAATTCGCGGGTACTTCTTCCGGTATGGCGGGTAAACCTCACAAAAGCGCGGGTATTTATGCTGGATTCGCGGGTATGTGCCTCAATCAAAAGGAGCGCTGATTGTACATAGCAGGACGTCTATTATAAAATGGAATCAAATGTTGTTAGAGAAAAGTGAGTGTTTAATGTGGAAGCAAAAAAAGTCGAGATCCCATGCAGGGCATGCGGAGAGCCGGTAGAAATCGATTTTAATAAGGCGGAGTTCTCCTCGCAGCTGGCGATTTTAAACGGCAAAAAGAAAGAGAGCCGCATCTATTTCGAAAAGTGTCCGAACTGCGGGCAGATCAATACAGTGAAAAGCGACAATAAACAGGAGTGGGGAAAGCGAAAGGGGCCGAATGTGAAAGCCTTGATGTTTTCGGGATTTTTCTCCTGCTTTATGATGATTGTGCTGTTTCTCCTGTTTATTTATTTTGCGTTTAAGGGACTCGGAATCGTAATAGATTGGTTATTTTAATAGAGGGTGAGGGCTTTTTCTATATGCTGCAGCCATGCATCTCCTTCATCTGCAATACAAAATGTTTTGCCGTTATGTGTTGACCATAGCGGCTCTTTTATTTTTTATGGATAATAATGCAACATAATCGGTATATTTTTCGTCATGTATATAGACCATGTTGAAAACGCGTTCTAACACCCTTGACCAATCTTCTCTTGTAATAAAACGTTTGTTCACCATCCCGGTTAACTCCCTTCTTTTAATAATTATATTCACCATCACCATTATCAGCTTGTTGTTATATTCCTTGATCGAGTTGAAGTGTCGTCCAGGCAAAAAATTACGGGGAAACGAAAAGGTTTTTCAGTGGGATTATTTGGCGTATCTTGGTAAAATCATTATTTTAAAAGAAAAAATGAAACATTTTCCTTATTCATCCGTACAAATTATTAAGGGGCACATCAGATGTTTTGTGGCAGTACTTATTGCTGAAAAATATTTTTGGAAAATTCCTTCAATAGGAAATTATAATACATAAAAAGGGGGAAGGGAATGGTAGAAACCCTCGTCATCATCCTCCTGCTCGTCCTTTTATTTGATGGAGAACCATTGCAGAAGCAAAACGAAGAGAACCTAAAGAGACTCACTGATTTCGAAACAAGCAAAGGGAGCAGGTAAAGGAATAGAGGAATGTCTTCGCTTTCAACAAGAAAGGGTGGAGGTCAACATGCGCTTGGGGTATTGGATATTTTGTAAGGCAGCGAGGTGACAGACAAGTGAACATCTATTTGTATACGATTCCTGACGAAGAGACGCAGCATACAAATATACCTGTTTATGATGAAGATAGGCAAACCGCTTTTGTCCTTAGAAGGAGTCCGCACCGTCTCTTAAATAGTGTATTGCAACATATGACGAAAGCCGGCATACCTTACTGCTATATGGCGGTTTCTCCGGATGATCGGCCGATTTTTAAGATTGATTGCCCATTTTCGGGAGTGGGGTATACGATTCAATCGATGCACTCACAAAAGAAAAATAAAATTGAGCAGTACCATGTCCAGCTTGTAGAAAAGGTGCAGACATTCCGGCTGCAGGGGGATGATTTCCACTTTGAAAAGGATTACACCGGTGCTGGACTGCTGACGCGGAATGACGAAAAAATTGCCAAAATAGAAAGAGTCGACAGCATGCATGTGAATACGGCAAAACGGATTCGGATCGAAGCAAGAGAGGATATGTCCGCTTCCTTGATCGCTGTCCTGTATCAGACATTTATAGAGAAGCAATAAAATAGGAATATGCCGCGTTTACATGAGAAATAAAAAATTTCTCATGTTTTTTTACTTTATTGTCCCTTTTTGTCCCGTTGGTTTCGATAGAGATTAATAGAGACGACGAAAAGGAGAATGAATATGGTATTTGATTATTTAACGAAATTTATCACGTTCAGTTCGGTTGCGGAAATGGACGAGCATGTAACGAATCATCTAGAACGTTACCGTACGATCCTAACAGAGAACGAGGCAGCCATTGTCCAAAAAATTGCTGCCCATGCCCTTGCGTATCCGGGGGTGTCCCATCTAAAGGCGGCCACCATTGCCGGTAGCTTACGCATCAGTACAAAAACAGTATACCGTTCAGTAGCGAAGCTTGTGGAGTTCGGGATTATAGAAAAGGTTTCTACGAAAAAGCTGAACGGTATTAAGGGTGCAAATATTTACCGTATCCTTCCCTTTGTCCCATCGAGCATGTCCGAACAGGCAAACGGCGGGGAAACGGAGAGTGGCACTACCTCGGAGCCGCTGCCGCAAAATCAATCATTTCTTTCTTTTAATCTTTCTCAAACAAGCAATTTATATAATATTTATACAATTTTACAGGAAGAAAGAGAGAGGAAAATAGCATACCTGAATGAATACCAGCAGATACTGTATGAGCTTTTACATGAAGTACCTGTACAGCAGGAATTAAAGGACGGTTTGTATCAAGCCATCATCGCCAGCCCTATGCCTGACTTTCGTGCCTTCGTAGAAACACGGGATGCACTTATGGGTATTATCCGCGATGTGCAGGATGGAAAGCTATCGATTAATACAACACTGCGCGCTGTATTGCAAGGTGCCATGAAAAACAGACCATATGAGGAAGCACCACAGCCAGCCATTGCAGAGCCACCGCGGCGGAAGGTGGCATTCTATGACTGGCTGACGGAGCGGGAGTAATGCTTTTGCAGGGAGAGGGCTAAAATGTACAGACGTTTTCTAAGCCCTTTTTGCTTAATGACTATCGGAAATTCACTTTATTTTTTCAGGAAAAAACCTTTTTTCCGTACCAAAAAAGGGAATAATATAATAGGAGACACGTTGGCATGTGGATGTTAGATCTACATGCTGATTAATCAAATGAAGAGGAGGAATAAAGAGTGGCTATTATAGAGGCGACAGATCAAACATTTGAGCAGGAAATCATGAAAGGGACGGTGCTTGTTGATTTTTGGGCGACATGGTGCGGACCGTGCAAAATGCTTGCGCCTGTGCTGGAGGAGCTTGACGCGGAAATCGGGGATAAGGTGAAGATTGTGAAAATAGAGGCCGAGGAAAATCCGGTGTCTGCCCAGGAATATGGTGTTATGTCGGTGCCGACCCTGCTGTTATTTGTCGATGGGGAAATGAAAGCACGGTCAGGCGGCTACCAGCCTAAAGAGCTGTTGATGGAGTTTATTGAAAATAATTTAGCATAAGAATATCCCTGAAACAGGTGTGACAGCAGTCTTGTTTCAGGGTGTTTTCGTATAACGGTTCTTAAAAAAGAGAGAAGCCGGTTTTCACAGGGCCTTATCTAAAATATCCTTCAATTCGCCGGCTTTTTGAATGGTATAAATCGTATGGGTATCCTCCGCATGCATTAACGAAGCCGAGCCATCGTCGTTCCACCATAAAAAGTACTGTTTTCCCTCCAGCTCGAAACGCGCGTCAGGCTCAGCCATATTAGCGATACCGGGCATTGGGAGTGCTGTTTCGATCAGCTTATTTGCTGCTTCTATATCTTCCGGATCAGTAATTGTTAGATAAGTACTATGTGTTTTTGTGTCAGCCTGCAGGTAGTCGGCTAATAGGGCTATTGCATATTCTCCGGTAAGTTCCCCGTAGTCATCTTCATGTCTCATCATCATTTTCCCGTTTCCGGTCCAGATATAATACTCCATCAGGCGCTCCGGTTCATTCTTGTCATAGCGGATGAACAGCGTCAGCTTTGCATCGTGTTCCTGTACCATTTCCTTTTCGACACCTTCATGCCATTCAATCTGCCCGAATATTCGCTGCAGCGCTAAAATATCATCAGGCGCAAAAATAGGATCCTGGTCGTTCACCGTGAAAAACTCCAAATGAAGCAGGTTTTTCTTTTCATCTGGCTTCCCAAACACGCGGGTGATTTGCTTTTTCACAAGCCTCTCGCCGTTTTTGACGACATTGCCAGCCATTTCTTCTGCGATTACGACGGTCGAAGGGGTATTGATCACGACTATTTTTTGTACATCGTCAATGACCTCTTCCCCTGCCTTTTCCAAATAACCGGTCGTTAGCTTCGTTTTTGTATAGGTGCCGTCCTGCAAATAATAGTCTTCAATCATCTGCAGTTTCAGTATTTTCTGCTTGCCGTTCTGCACTACTTTTGTCACCGAGTTCATATATACGTATCCCTCGTCACCTGGAATCATCGCCGACTCGACATATACATCCGCTTTATTTTCATCACTTGTTAGCATGGGCTCTTCTTTCAAAAATAGGACGACCGCACATAGAAATAAAACAAGAAAGCCTGCCAGAGCGGTCTGGTATTTCCAAGTGTGCTGCTTTTTTGCTTTCTGTATAATTCGCTGCTCCAGCCCCTGTGGATAGGGGGCCTGTTGTTCAATCTCTTTTTCCAATCGTTTCTTCATCCAGCGGTACCTCCCATTCTCGCAATTCCTTGCTTAATAAATCTCTCGCCCGCTTTAACCGTGTATGAACCGTATTTTCCGGGCACTGCAAAATCTCTGTAATTTCCCGTCCTGTTAATTCGTTAAAGTAGTAAAGAATAATGACTTCCCTATAGATAACAGGCAACGCAAATACGGCATCTAGCACATCCTGCTTTCTTGCCCGGTCAGAAACTTGCTGTTCTACTGACTGCCTGCTTCGGAATGTAAATTTCTCCAGCCATTCATGGGATTTATTTTTCCGGCTGCGGTGGTAATCATGGCAGCGGTTATAGGTCAATTTCGTTAAGTATGTCTTTAGAGAAGCTTCCTGACGAAACTGGCTCTGCTTTTTATAAAAGGCGAGCAGCACTTCCTGTGTAATATCTTCAGCTGCCTGCCGGTTCTTCGTATAGAGATAAGCCGTCTGATAAATATGCTTGCTGTATGTATAGACAATTTCATCAAATTCCACATTCGCCGCCTCCTTTCCTTTATAATAGACGGTGCAAACAGGTAATATCTTTCATAAAAGTTAACTTTATATTTATTTTTATGGAAGTCAAATTAATAAAAGCAATACAAAACACTAATTTTATATTATCCGACACTAAAACCTATATATTAAAAAAATTCTCCGAAGCAAACATTTTTAAAACCATGTCTGTAGTGTAGTTTATAAGGGGGGCATAACATCTCTTTATTGATAACGGGATTTTGCTAGACAATAAAAAGGGGGAAGCTCCATGGAAACGATTGAACAGCTAAAGCAGGTGATCAATAAACTGGAGGAACGGGAGGCAAAAAGTCTGCTGTTTTTACTATTGCTGTAGATCGAACAGGGAAATGTGGATAACCTTTTTCATATATGAGCAGTCTTACAGGCTTTCAAATGGCTACTTTACGTGAAGATGGTTAATGGTGTTGACTTTCTAAGTAATAATTATATTGAAATACTGAAAAAATAGGGATTTCATTAAATTAGAAGGCCTAGTTGATTTATTTAGATATATCTTTTAATGTAAATGCATAAAGTAAACTATGGGGGCGCTATATATGGTTGCTATGACAAAAGTAGAACGAACAAAAAAAGCAATTTTACAGTCAGCTGAACAGGTGTTTTTAAAGCATGGTTATAAGGATACGACGATTAAATTAATTGCAAATGAAGCAGCATTAGGATACGGAACAATCTATTCCCACTTTAAGAACGGTAAGGAAGAAGTGTTTGCCAAAATAATTGAGGACATAATGGCTCCTCTCTACAAAATTGCAGAATTAAAATACACGCCAAGAAGTAAGGAAGAGGCATGGCAATTCACCTACAACAATACATATAGTTATCTGACTTATGCAGTCGAACATAAGGAAATTTTCAAATTAATTCATGAAGCAAAAGGTTTTTCCCAACTTATCGATGAAAAATGGGAAGATATAACCGAAAAATTTATTCAGCGTGTATCTACTAATGTTAGCATTGTTAAAGCATTAGGATTAATACGAGATGAAAATTACCATGAGGAGGTAGTAGCAGGAGCTCTCTATTATTTAGGCGAACGTTATTTGTGGAAACTGGTTTTGGAGAAGATAACGATCCCTATTGATGAAATTGCTCGGGATATTGTAACGATGTATACTTACGGTTTGTTTAAATAATCGCTGATTTTGCATGAAAATTCTTAATAATTCTTTTAGTTTGTAATTGACACTGTGTCACTTTTATGAATATAATCCTTTTAAAATATAGAGAGGTGGGATGATAATGTGGGTTCAGCAAGAATGTCTCGAAATTGACACGGTATCAGTTCTTGGAGCGGATGGAAAGATGGAATCACGTCAATTAGATGTAACAGCGAATGATGATCAGATAATAGAAATGTATGAGCAAATGGTAAGAGCAAGGACATTCGACGATATCGCTTTAAAGTTTCAGAGACAAGGAAAGATCGGCACATATGCCCCTGTTCGAGGGCAAGAGGCCGCTCAAGTTGGAAGCGCTTTCGCACTGAGAAAGCAGGATTGGATTTATCCAAGTTATCGGGAGGTGGCTGCATCCTTAGTTCATGGGATGCCGATGCACCAATTTTTTTGTTACACAATGGGTAAAATGGCCGGACAGCATATGACAGGGCTCAATATATTTCCGATACAAATTATTATTGGAGCCCAACTATTACATGCAACGGGGGGAGCCTGGTCTAGTCAATACAAAAAAGAAGATTCGGTATCGGTTGCTTATATGGGAGATGGAGGAACATCCGAGGGGGATTTCCATGAGGCGCTGAACTTTGCAGGAGTATATAAACTGCCAGTCATTTATTTTATCCAAAATAATCAATGGGCCATCAGCGTCCCTATTCATAGACAAACAGCGAGTCATTCAATTGCTCAAAAAGCCCTTGCTTATGGCATTACAGGCATACAGGTAGATGGTAACGATGTAGTAGCGGTCTACGAAGTCATGAAGCTTGCAATCGAAAAGGCAAGGAAAGGTGAGCCGGTATTGATCGAAGCGGTGACATTTAGACAAGGTCCTCACACGACAGCTGATGATCCGACGAAATACCGCGAGGCAGCGGAAGTGCAAAGATGGCTAAAAAAGGATCCGATTGAACGAGTAAAGGCTTATTTAATAAATCAATCGATTTGGAGCGAGGAAAAAGACCAGGTGTTGACTAAGCAATGTGAAAATGAAGTGTTTCAAGCGTATGAAAAGGCAATAGCGACTGAGTCCACAACTCTAGAAAAGGCGTTTCATGCTACATATGCAGCGCTTACACCAAGTTTGCAGTTTTCTAAAAGAGGTGTTCGTAAATGATGGAAATGACAATTGTACAGGCGATTAATTTCGCATTAATGCAAGCGATGGAGCAGGATGAAACGATACTTTGTCTCGGTGAAGATATTGGAAAAAATGGCGGCGTATTTCGTGTTACAGAGGGATTGATGGAGAAATTCGGAGAACACCGAGTAGTTGATACGCCTATTGCGGAATCGGCTATCGTGGGCGCGGCAGTTGGGCTTGCTACGAGAGGATTAAAGCCTGTAGCAGAAATTCAGTTCCTCGGATTTATCTATGAAGCGATGGACCAGATGGCTGCACAGGCGGCACGGATAAGATTTCGTACAGAAGGAACAGTGACGGTACCGCTTGTTATTCGTGCACCTTATGGCGGCGGAATTCATGCTCCTGAACTACACTCGGATAGCTTAGAGGCATTATTTTTGCATTCCCCGGGTTTGAAGGTTGTTATGCCAAGTACACCAAGCGATGCAAAAGGTCTGCTGGCTTCAGCTATTAATGATCCGGACCCTGTATTATTTTTGGAGCCAATGAAATTATATCGCACAATTAGAGAGTCGGTAAGAGAAGAATATTATGAAATTCCAATTGGCAAGGCCAATGTTTTACAACAGGGCACGGATGTGACTGTTATTTCATACGGTCCTAGCATGCTTTCAGTCAATCAAGCTGTAGAGCAACTAAAAGGAATAAGTGTCGAAGTAATTGATTTACGTACCATCTCTCCAATTGATTATGAAACAGTTATTCAATCGATTGAGAAAACAGGACGTGCTGTCATTGTACATGAAGCAGTGAAAAGCGGCGGCGTCGGGGCTGAAGTAGCAGCGATAATTTCGGAGCATTGCATGTATTCTATGCATTCACCGATAATACGTGTTACCGGCTATGACACTCCTTATCCGGTACCTAGTATAGAAGCCCAGTGGGTTCCGACCCCCGAACGGATTTTGCTTGCAATCAATGAAGTGATGAAAGAATAGAAAGGAGCTCTACTGATGTATGATTTTTTGCTGCCAGATATCGGAGAAGGCTTACACGAAGCCGAAATAGTGAAATGGTTTGTCGAGGTTGGGCAAACGGTAAAGGAAAATGAGTTGTTGGTCGAAGTACAAACAGATAAGGCAACGGTTGAAATTACAGCACCAGTAAGTGGGCAAGTCTTGCAATTTGGAGGGGAGGAAGGAGATACCATTATGGTTGGTTCACTGTTATGCCAGTTTGAGACAGAAGTATTACCCATTCCCCCTTTGAAAAAAGAAGAATATGGGTTCAATTTGCAATCTGTAAATTCAGAATATTCGAAAATGAATAATATGAAGGCTGCTCCATCAGTTCGACGGGCAGCCCGTAATGCGGGGGTTCTTTTACAAGATATTGTTGGCACAGGTCCTCACGGCAGAATATTGCGTAGTGATTTGGAACATCATCTACAGAGAGCTGAACGATTATCACCTCTTCCAAAAGAACTCGAACAAAAAGTGGAGACGACAAATGAACAAAAGGTAGTACCAATAAAGGGTGTCCGAAAAACAATCTTTCATAATATGCAAAAAGCCATTTCAAACGCAGTTTTATGTACAGGGATGGATAAGGTAAATGTGACAAAACTTGTTTCATTAAAGAAGGAGCTTTTAGCGTGTAAAGAATTTAAAAATGTGAAACTAACATATTTGCCCTTCATTCTAAAGGCTACTGCCTTGGCACTGGAAAAGCATGAAGAATTTAATGCGACAGTAGATGAAGAAAATATTGCCCTAATTATCCATTCATCCATTCATATTGGTGTAGCTGTTGCTACGAATCAAGGGTTACTTGTTCCAGTTATACGAGACGTAAATAAAAAGTCAATTTATCAAATAGCACTTGATCTGGATTGTATGTTAGAAAAGCTCGAAAGGAAGACACTCACCGTAGCTGATTTAAAGGGGAGCACCTTCACTGTTTCAAGTACAGGGAAAGATGGAGGCACATTTGCTACCCCAATTCCGAATTACCCTGAAATATCAATTTTAGGCGTTCATAAAATTACGAAAGAGCCCATTATTGTAGGCGAGGATATAGCAATAGGTCATACAATGACCCTTTCATGTACATTTGATCACCGTGTAATTGATGGCGAGCCAGCTGGAAGATTTATGCGTGAAGTTGCAGGGTATTTGGAAAACCCACTGCGGCTCATGCTCTAAGGGGAGTTAATATGGAAATAGTAGAACGGTTGAAATCCATTGCGGCAAATCGTGTTTCAACAAATGAAACAGTCTTAGAACATCATAGTAAAACGTTAACATATCATTCACCAAGCATGCCTGATGTGGTAGTTTTCCCGAAAACAGAGAAAGAAATCAGGGAAGTGGTGGTACTTGCTAGTGAGACAAATATGCCAATTGTTCCGTTTGGCGTAGGGACCAGTCTTGAGGGACAGACAATTCCTTATTACGGCGGCATTATGATCGACTTTTCAGAGATGAATAACATTTTAGAAATTGAACCAGAAGATTTTACTGTCACAGTACAGCCCGGTGTAACGAGAGAACAGTTGAATTTGGCACTGAAAAAGTATGGATTATTTTTTCCGATTGACCCAGGAGCGAATGCAACAATAGGGGGAATGACTGCAACGAATGCCAGCGGAACGAACGCTGTTAAATATGGCACGATGCGTCAACAGGTGAAAAAATTGCGGGTCGTCATGGCGAACGGAGAAGTGATGACAGTCGGTTCTAATGCTGTGAAGAGTTCAGCTGGATATGCGTTAAAGGATTTGTTCATCGGCTCGGAGGGAACTCTTGGAATATTTTCTGAAATCACGTTAAAAGTATACGGTATTGAAGAAGCAGACGCTGTAATGAAAATTGCATTTGATTCTATTGAAAAGGCAAGTGAAGCTGCATACCAAGTTCTTGCTTCAGGTTTGAAAGTGACAAAAATGGAGTTAATCGATGCGTCGACTATAGCTATTGTAAATACCTTTTCATCAGCGCACTTAAAAGAAATGCCATCTTTATTTATTGAAGTTAGTGGTTCGAAGCAGGATGTCGATGGACAGGTGCAATATTTACAAGAGTTAGCTGTGAGTTGGGCGCTTATCGAAATTCAAATGGAAACAGATTCTATTTTAAAAGCGAAGCTATGGGAAGCAAGGCACCATGCCGGGCTTGCCATTGCAGCAGCAAATAAAGGAAAGCTGTTGATGTCGACGGATGTTTGTGTCCCTATTTCTAAATTAAGTGAAGCAATTCATCATGCTAGAACTGTTGTAGACGAGAAAAACGTAAATGCCTCCATTTTTGGACATGTGGGCGATGGTAATTTTCATGTTGTACTGGCAGTAAATCCAGAAGACAAGGAAGAACTTGCTGCTATAAAAGCTATTAATAATCAAATCGTTCAATTTGCTTTGGAGAATAATGGGAGTTGTACAGGAGAACATGGGATTGGGATCGGGAAAAGGGAATTTTTAAAGAAAGAGCATGAAACAAGTTATAAGGCAATGCTTGCCATTAAGCGGTTATTTGATCCACAGTGTATATTTTCACCGGGAGTTTTGTTTGAGTCTACGAGAGATGGAGATGAGTAGAGATGAGAAAGTGGCCATATATTTTATTTTTAATGTTGGGGATTCTAATGCTCTCTGCATGTGGAGATGAGGGGAAATCAGAAGCGGACAATAACAAGGCTAACATAGATGCAACTGCAGATTCGGGAGAACTGGAGGAATTATCACTTCGACTTGGTTTAGTTGTCGGAAATTGGAGCCCTCATTACACGGGCGCAGAAGCATTTGCAGAGGCACTTGAACGAGAGACAGGCGGGAAGATAACACTTCAAATATTCCCGGATGGCCAGTTGGGTGGTGAACGTGAAATGTTTGAAGCAGTTCAATCAGGTTCACTCGATATTGGTTTGGTTAGCTCTGTCGTTTATGGAAGTTTTGAACCGAAATTGACGGTTATTGATATTCCTTATTTAGTTTCGACATTTGAGGAAGCAGAGACACTTATGGATTCAGAAGTTGGAGATAAAATGAATGAGGCGCTAGAAGCGATTGGTATTCACAATTTAGGATGGGGGCATAATGATTTCCGTATTATTACAAACAATAGCAAGGCCATTAAGGAACCGGCAGATTTAAAAGGAATTAAAATGCGTGTTCCGGAAAGTAAGGTATTGACAGATTGGTTCAAATCAGAAGGTGCATTATCAACTGTTATGCAATTTCCTGATATTTATACAGCTTTGCAGCAGGGTGTAATTGATGGACAGGACAATGGACCAATTTTATCATATGCAGCAAAATTCTTTGAACATCAAAAATATGTAACAGTTTCCAATCATCAATATTCACCAGTAGGCTTTTTGATGAATAGCAGTAAATGGGCTTCCTATTCAAATGAAGCAAAAGCTGTGATTGAAAAGGCAGCTGCAGAGGCAGTGAAGGCTGAGCGACAAGCCATTCGGGACTTTAATGAAACCGCTATCAATGAGATGGACGAAGCAGGGCTGGAAGTACACTATTTGACAGATGAAGAGAAAGATACATTTAAAAAATCAACAGCTTCATTCATTGATCAAATCCGGGCTTCAGCTGGTGATGAATTAGTGGATTTAGCAATCAAAACGGCAGGCTTTGAACAATAGAAGGTAGGTGGCATTATGATGAAGCTTCAGGAAGGAATTGCGAAAGTGCAGGAGTTCATTGTGTCAATTTGTTTATTAGCCATTACTGCGGTTGTATTTCTGCAAGTATTTGGCCGCAAAGTAATTCCCTTCCCAATGCCGTGGACAGAGGAGATTGCGAAAGTCTCCCTTCTCTTCCTTACGTATTTTGGATTAGCAGCGACATTTACACGTGGCTACCATATACGGGTAGATTTATTGGATTTCATCCTTAAAAAGGGGAAGCGTGCTCAAATAACAGAGATTTTTATGCAAGTATTAATGATGCTATTCAGCACTATAGTATTTTATTATGGCTATGTGTATTTCAACAATCAACTCGATTTCCAACAGCGAACTGTCGTACTGGGAATCCCGTTGTATATTGTTATTTTACCTATCATAATCAGTGGGGTTTTATGCTTCATTCAAGCAATAATCAACATTGCTATAATGGTGAAGGGAAGTGATGCAGAGTGACTGTGATATTAGTAACTTTTCTAGTTGTATTATTGCTTGGGGCGCCTGTGGTCTTCGCCTTTGCTTTCGCTTCTCTTGCCTATATTTTATTTGTATCAAAGTTGCCATTTGATCTATTTGCTCCTGTTCTTTATTCGGCACTTGACTCATTTCCGCTAATGGCCATTCCTTTATTTTTGTTTGCTGGTGAAATTATGAGCAAGGGCGGGATTTCACGACGGATTATCGCATTTGCCGAGGCTCTCGTAGGACGTGTAAAAGGCTATTTAGGGTTGATCACTATCATTGCCAGCGCTTTTTTTAGTGCAGTATCAGGTTCAGGCATTGCAACAGTTGCAGCAGTTGGAAGCATGATGATTCCTGAAATGAAAAAGGCCAACTATCCGGCAGGTTATGCCGCTACGTTGACAGCTTCAGCCGCTTATTTGGGCATTATTATTCCGCCAAGTATCCCGATGGTTATGTACGGATTTATTTCTAATACATCGATTGGTGATTTATTTATTGGTGGTGTAATTCCAGGCATTATACTTATGTTTTGTTTTATTGGGATTAATGCGTATTATGCGAACAAGATAGACATCGGAATTGCAACTGATCCAAAGTCAGTAATAAAAGAAATATCGAATGTACCATTACAAAAAGCGGAGAAATGGCGCAAAGTGTTTGTTACGGCAAAAGGTGCATTTTGGGCGCTTTTAATGCCGGTCATTATTTTAGCAGGCATTTATTCCGGCTTATTTACACCTACGGAATCGGCTGTAATAGCGGTTGTCTATGCTCTACTAATTGCTTCCGTTGTTTATAGAGAATTAAAGTTTTCTAGTTTCTTGCATGTAACGAAAACCTCTGCTTTAAATACATCAATGCTCTTGATTACACTTGTATTTGCAACCATTTTTTCACGCCTATTGACGATTGAACAAATTCCACAGAAGCTTGCGGAAGTACTCGTAGGTTTAACAGATCAGCGATGGCTAATCATATTAATTCTCATTGCCTTTCTATTATTTATTGGGATGCTGGTTGATGCGATTACAGGTGTAATTTTAGTAACACCTATTTTATATCCGATTATGACAGCCATAGAAATGGATCCGGTACATGCAGGTGTGTTGATTGTCGTAGCCCTTGCAGTTGGCCTGATTACACCACCTATGGCAGTTAATCTCTTTTTGGCAAGTAAGATTGCAGAGGCATCTATGCGATCCATATTCGTATACTTGCCGATATTCATTATTGTATCAGTTATTGTTGTCATTTTGATTGCTTTTATACCAGATATAGTGCTGTTTTTACCAAACCTCGTAAGATCATAAAGGAGTGGAGTAAATGAAGCAAATGGGTTTGATCGGAGCAGTTTCTACGTTAATAGGTACTATGGTCGGTGCTGCTGTCTTTGTATTGTTAGGTTCCTTAGCCAGTCAGACTGGCACATCTTTAATGCTGGCTTTTTTAATTGGAGCGATTCCTGCTTTTCTAGCAAGTGTATATTATATTCAACTCAGTAATATGATTCCGACCACTGGAGGAAGCTTTGTATATGCAAAGCGATTATTGAATCCAACTTCTGGAACTATCGTTGGTTTCTTTTTAGTCTTCGCTGGTGTAGGGGCGGTAGGAATGTTGGCGTTAGGACTTGTCGATTATTTATCGTTTTACTTCGAACGATTAAATCCAATACTCATAGGCGGTGGAGCAGTTGTTCTATTCATTATTATTAACAGTTTAGGAGTCGGCATTGCGAGTAAATTGCAAATCATCATGGTTGCATGGATGCTAATAGCACTTATTGTTTTTATTGTCACAGGGTTTTGGGCATATTCGTCGGGTGAAGTAGTAGCAACGCAGACAACACCGTTTTTATTGAATGGCCCGTCAGGTTTATTAATGGCAAGTGTAGTTGCTTTTTATTCATATGCAGGGTATGGGCTGATTACAGAAATAGGCGGTAAATTGAAAAATCCAAGGCGTAATGCTCCGCTTTCCATTGCCATTAGTTTAACGGTAGTGACAATTATTTATGTTTTAGTTGCGTATGTTGCACTGAAAGTTGTGAATTTAGAAGAATTTATAGGATTTGCCGCATCGCTGCCAATGACCGCACAGTTGTTTTTACCTGAATGGCTAGTTAACTTTATAGCGATAGGCGGTATTTTAGCAATAGTAACGACAATGAATGCCGTGTTGATTGTCATACCAGAGGAATTGGCGGTCATGGCGGAACACAAAGTCATTCATCCTATATTCGGGCAGTATCATCCTAAATTTGGATCGCCTGTTGCCTCACTGTTATTGATTGGCGTGCTAGCAATCGGGTTAATTGTATGTGGCATAAGTGGAACAGTGTTCAGTACGATGACGGTTGTTGGCTTGCTGATGGGAAGTATTTTCATGGGAGTAACCATGCTTAGCGTAATGAAAAATGAGCCTGAACTTTATGCGAGTGCTTCAATGAAACTCCCTAAAAGTATCATTTATCTCTGTTCAATATTAGGGGTAACGACGAGCTTTCTGTTTACTATCATCGCTATATTGGATGCTCCTATCGTTGGGGTATTAGCAATAATGTTAATTGTTAGTAGTATTCTTTATATGAAAGTAAGAAAGAGTTCAATAAATTTGCAGATGACGGAGGAATTGAAGTGAGCTACTTAATTACAGAATGGAATGATTCTATAACGGATGCAACGGGATATTTAGTCATTGATCAAATGAAAAACGGATTCTGTGCAGGCGGAATTCGTATGCGAAAAGACGTAACAAAAGAAGAAGTTGCTAGATTGGCAGAAATTATGACAATCAAAATGGCAGGGTTAGGGCTTGAAATAGGCGGTGCAAAAGGTGGGATTGATTTTGATAGTAAAGATCCCAGAGCGAAAGAAGTATTGGAACGATACTTGCAGGCGCATCTGCCGTTCATCGAAAAGCAGTGGCTGACAAGTGAGGATTTAGGAACGAGAGAAGAGGACATTATTGAGATATTGCAGCGAAATGGCTTACATTCCAGTGTCGATGCCTTTATTAATCGTTCAGACAATCCAACGGAGATTTTTCAGTCATTAGATAAAGCACTTAAAGCCACTTATGAAGGACAGGCATTGACAGATTTAGTCACGGGCTATGGAGTCATGGTGACAACTTGCCAGGGATTGCTACAACAAGGAATAGCAATTGAAAATGCCAAAATAGCTGTTCAGGGATTTGGTAGTGTTGGCGCAAGCGCTGCGAAGTTCTTATATGAAAAAGGGGCAAAAATTATTGCGGTATCTGATGTACTAGGAACTATTTATGCATCCAACGGGTTAGATGTTCCGCTACTTTTAAGGAAGAAGGATAAACAGGGGATTATTGATCGCTCAAGTTTACCGGAGGAATATCAATTGCTATCGGGGGACCAATGGCTACAGGTTGGGGCAAACGTATTGATTCCAGCTACAATTGCAGATGTAATTAGGGAAGATAATGTTGAAGTTGTTGAAGCTTCACTAATTGTAGAAGGTGCTAATATTCCAATAACAGAAGGGGCAGAAAAGTTATTATTGGAAAAAGGAATTTATATCATCCCGGATTTTATTGCAAATAGTGGAGGAGCAAGCTTATTTGTCTCCATATTAACGGACGGTGTAAAGGGAGATCCTACCGGAGTTTTCAGGTTTTTGGAAGATAGGCTTGCGGCTACTACACAAAAAATGATGGATATTGCTAACAGTAAAGGCATATCTCTGCGGAAAGCAGCGTCCTATTTAATAGAAGGAGCTTAATTCAGCCTCGGGAACTTTCTAGGTTCCCGAGGTTTATTGTATTTGGTGATTCAGCAGGAGGCAGTTTAAAGCATGCATTCCGCGATACGCCATATGAAAAGGCGGAGTCCGTCATTGTGGTGCAGGGCTATTTATCAGTAGGACCGATCAAAGCAATTCATACAGTGCCTTGGCTGGAAAACTGGATACGAGGTGTTTCAGGAAGAACTGTTTCACTTAATTTGACAAACAGTCATATAAAAACAAAGCTTAATTCATGATTTTAATCAAACTTTATTGTAAAGCTATATTTACCCCCTGCACTTTGATAATACTCCAAAATGCAAGGGGTTTTCCTATGTTGAAAATTCACCTGTAAGCTAATAAAAGCTCCTTCAACATCACCAAGTTTTCATCAAAAAACGCCTGATGCTTACTAAGCCCGCGCCGCCTGCACCAACCAAGGGAAGTAAAGGCATCGGTAAAGCGGTAAAAGGGCAGGATCATGGCAAGATCAGTAAGCGGTCGGATCGAGCGGTAGCCTTCCTCGTAGGCTTCCAGGGTGCCGGGGTTGTGCAAAAAGATATCTCGATTGATTTTCGTAAAGTCGATCTCCGTTGAGCCGAATCGGGCGCTTTCAAAATCAATTATGCCGGCTACCTCGTTATTATTGGTCAGTATATTTGCCGGCCGGAAGTCCATATGGATGAAGCTCGGTCCATCAGGCGGAGGCAGCATTTTTCGCCACGCCTCATATAAATCGAGCGTCTGATCGTATAAATCGGCTGGAATGGCTCCCTCTACCTCCTTCGCAAAGCTGTAGAAATGCGTATTCAAAAAGGCTCCCCAGTTCTCGTAGACATTGGAAAGCGCCCGGTATTCTTTCGTAGCGTCAGGCAAAATGGTGTGCAGTTTGGCGTGGTTTATCCCAATATCATAAGCGAGTTTTTGATCCACCGTTTTAGGGACAGGCTCTCCGTGAATACAGGACAGCAGGAGAGCACCTGTGATCTCCTCATTTCCTTCCCAGTAGTCGAGGATGTTCGGCACCCGTACAGTTTCCTGTAATACTTCTAATGCTTCGGCTTCCCGTACGAGCTTTTCCTTTGTGTAAGGGATTTTCAGAAAGACGGTCTCCTGACTTGAAAGCTTTAGCCGGTATACAGTAGAGCTGAATGATTCAGGCACATCATCAACCGATAAAACATGCAGGTTCATTTTCTTTAATATGTATGCTAATTGGCCCATGTTGTTCTCCTTGTTCTTTTAATGGCTATACGAAAGAATTCTGCAGCTTCCTTAAATTCCCTTCTTTTATTTTTTTCAAGGAGTACCTTAGAATCACCAGCTGAAATCAAAAAAGTGGCGTTTCTTCATAGATGTTTTATATTTTGGGCTTCCTATTAATAAAAGATAGAGCAATACTTTTTGTCATACAGGGTATCTATGAAATAATGAAAAGAACTATAGGAAAAGGGGTCATACCATTGAAAGTATTAGTAGTCGGAGCAAATGGACAAATCGGCAAACAACTGGTGAAGCTGTTAAAGGAAAGTGATGAATACAGTGTTACAGCCTTCGTTCGAACAGAACAGCAGGCTAAGGAGTTTGAAGGCCTTGGCGTAGAAGCAATTCTGGGGAATCTTGAGGGAACGGTTGCAGAGTTAGAGAAAGCATTAAAGGGCTGTGATGCAGTCGTCTTTACAGCAGGCTCAGGCGGAAATACAGGATATGATAAAACATTGCTCATTGACCTTGACGGGGCTGTGAAAGTAATGGAAGCAGCTGAAAATGCAGGAACAAAACGATTTATCATGGTCAGCGCATTCCAAGCACACAACCGCCAAAATTGGAGTGAACAAATTAAACCTTACTATGTTGCAAAGCATTATGCTGATCGAATCCTCGTTCAAAGTAAATTAACATACACGATCATCCGCCCTGGTGGTCTTCTAAATGAGCCTGGTACCGGCAGAGTGACTATAGCGGAGAACCTTGAAAGAGGGAGCATTCCAAGAGAAGATGTAGCGAAAACAATTCTTGCCGTGATAAATGAAGAAAGCACCTTCAATAAATCATTCGATCTTGTATCAGGTGAGATGCCAATCATAGAAGCGGTAAAGAATATATAATATTTTACTTTTACAGCCCTTTCAAAATATGAAAGGGTTGTATGTGATATAAAGGAGGCTTGAACTGACGTGAGATGTGGAGCAAAATGCTTCTTTGTTGAATTCGAAATAAACGGTGAAATTCAATCGAAGCCCGTTGTAGCAAGAACACCGGTTGAAGCGAGAAAAACGATCCGTCTAACATATGGACAAGGACCCCGGATTTTATCGGTTAAAGAAGAGAAGAAAAAAAACTAGGGAGCAAGCAGAAATTGAAGAAATAAAGAATGGAGAAAGTTATCATGCAATGGTTGTTTTGTTGGAGAAGAGTTCATGTTGCAATGTTTTTACCAATAGGGGAAACGGCAAGTCCTGTCAAATAAAAAAGGGACTGCTCAAATTTTTATAACCTATGAAAATTTAGTTGGTGCAATTTATTCTTTCGGATTATATAGAAAAGACTTCAAATAGTACACGAGAGATAAAAATAGCTAATCAGCAAATTAAAGGGTGGCGATTCTTTATTATGAGTCGCTTTTTCTTATGGCGCTTACTACAATGAATGGATTTTTTATTAATAAACAAATTAAATTTGTGAATAAATACACTTAAACTATCGGGGGATTTCGTACAACAAGGATTTATAACGTATACATAAATAAACCTAATAACGTTCTCGGGCTTTTCTTATGAAAAATGTTTATATAGTTTTTTTGAAGGGTGTACAAACACTTGAAATAAAAACATTTACACGATTATGGTTTGTTCTTCATTTGCATAAAATTGTTTATATTTTTTAGCGTTGTAAATCCGCATTTTTCTAACGCTACCTCTAAAAAGACAATGGCCGTTATAATAGTCCATCGTCTTTTATGGGTAATAAATAAATAATCTAGTATTATTCAGGAAATTCTACAGAGAGACGGCTTATTGTTTCCAAACATGCCATTTATTCTGCGAGCCTTCGTATAGATATTCTTTTGCAATTACAAAGTCACCCGCAAAGATAGCATTTTCCAATGTGAAAGATGTTGTATATTTTTCGAGGATTTTTTCAACCTTATATTTTTTTCCATTCACGTCAACCGCATCTCCAACCTTGAGTGGAAATGCCAGTGTAATTGTCATGTCATCAATACGATAAACGAGTTGTTGATCGGTAATATTCACTTGAAACAAGCTTTTTTTATCATAAGCATTATCACTATCATCTGTAGTAATTGTGCCCTCTAACGTATTCGAAGATCCGGGTTTGTAGATACCTGTTACCGATACACCAGTTGTATAGTGCCTATCACTAGTACTATAGAAGATTTCTTTCGTTGTATCAAAAGCAATGGTGGCCGGTACCTCGATTTTTTGAAGCAGTTTATCTGTCACTTTATCCTTTGAAAGGGATGTAGTTTTTACAAAACCATACACATTCCCTACAGAAATATAAGTGTAGCCACTCACGGTTGAAAAATGGGTCGACACTTTTTGGCCACGCGGGTAATGCCAACTTTTGTTTGTCGATTCAATTTGTTTCCCGAAAGAGACGTCTTCATTTAAATATTGAGTCGTGGGTGCTGGTATTGCTGCTACGAAATTCTTAGGTACATAACCTTCCAGTACAAAATCTGCCCCTTTTGCTGGATCATACATAACTTTTACATAATCCCCTGCTGTTCCAAGCACTTGTAAAATGGCGCCCTGGTTTGTGTGTCCAATGCTGTCAACGGCACTGTTTGGCTCAGGTTTAATGGAAACACCGCTTTTAGAAGAAACGTAAATGTTCGATCCTTTTTTAAAAATCGTGCCAAGCTGCTGTTGGATCGATGTAGGCACTTCACGATAAATGACTAAATCTGTAGCCTGTACACGATAACCGCCACTCATATTGTAAACTTTACCGATCGAGCTTTGTTCCACACTGTAAACTCGGAAAAAGTTACCTTTTTTCACGACGAGTGATGTAAACGTTCCATCTGTATTCTGTTTATATACTTTCACATCTTTAGAAAATGTCATTTTCCCGACTTGTCCAGAAACAACTTCAGCACCATCCCAAATAACCGGATCCGCTGCAAGTGCGTTTGCTGAAAAGAAACAACTTCCGGCAAGTAGTAAACCAATTAATCCTTTTTTCATTTTTATTCCCCTTCTGATTTTAATGATATAGAGTGTTTATCTATCTAAAATATACCATATGAGTTAATTTATTGTGTCAATATCTATTATAAAATACAATAAAAGCAGCGAGTAAATTCATTACTGAAAATGCTCGCCTTCATAAGTTAAGATAACTGTCTACATAATCATTTGTCCGCAAGGGGAACATTTACTCCTCTTCTTCCCCTCGGCAATCGCTTCAAATTTAGCATCGAATAGCTGTTTATCCTTGGTATTGTCAAGAAAAACGAGTTCGAGCAGCAGGGCGGGGGCCTTCGTATGTTTTAATACGTAAAAATCGGCCTCCTTCACGCCTCTATCGCGAAAATTGCTAAAACGGTGATTGCACGAGAAAAGGACATGATTGAAACAATTGTATCTAATTTCTCAAACGGCATTATGGAAGGCACAAATAATAAAATTAAACTCATTAAAAGACGTGGATTTGGTTACCGAAATGATGCTCATCTGTTTGTTCGATTACGATTGGAAACAGGGTATTCATTTTGTCATCCCCGACTTTTGGTGATGAGCCAAATTAATACCAACAATACTTGATTGGAGAAGAATTTATGAAAATTTATGATTTAGCTAGCCCATTTTTGGATTTATATGTCCCTTCAAAAGATTATTATGAAAATTACTTTAATGAACATCCTCATATCTACAATTATTATTTTGACCGTCATTGTCGT
Source organism: Planococcaceae bacterium UBA3378 (assembly GCA_002359075.1). Taxonomy (GTDB): domain Bacteria; phylum Bacillota; class Bacilli; order Bacillales_A; family Planococcaceae; genus Lysinibacillus_B. The sequence continues at coordinate 13,093 of DEQA01000192.1, read as the reverse complement.
AATAAAGAAATGAAACTTGAAAATGCATTAATTACACAGCCTAAAATGATTGAACAAATGAAGTGGATTGCACGTAAGTTTATAACGCTAATACCACAAATCACAGAGAAATACGAAAACCTTTTTCCTGTGAAATTTACAAAAGATGCGTATGTTTTTGTTGGTTTAGGAGGTTCAAATGCCTATACATATCTTTCAATGGATCCTCAAGTTGCTTTTTGTGTCGAAAAGTTTGAACCAGATGAAGAAGGGCTTAGTGTGATTGTTGCTCATGAGTTCGGACATGCAACTCACCATTTATTCACTACGTTAAACGAAATAGAAGCTAAAGATATCGAATGGTCTAGCCCGTACACATGGTTATTACAAGAAGGCTTAGCCACTTATTTATCATCATTAGTTGTTGATGTTAATCATGATATTTACTTTGCATATAAACGCGATCCTGAATGGCTAGCATTTTGTGAAGAAAATACAGCCAATATTGTCACTGCTTTTCATCAAGATTTAGCTAAAAATACATCAGAAGAAATATTTAAAGAATGGTTTTCAATCAATGGAGGGCAAATATTTGGATACAGTCGTCTAGGTTATTATATTGCCTACCATATAGTGAACTATTTAGTGAACAGCGAAGGTATTGAAAATACAATGTTATATTGGGGACGCCCCGATTTTAAAGAGCGTATAATAGATTTAATACGCAATATCATCTAATGTTAAATTATTATTCATTTTCATACAAAATAACGTTACCAAATGACACATAGGGAACGTTTGATGCAGCAGCTAAGATCTTTACTAAGTCTTAGCTGCTTTTTATTTAATTAGGTTACCAAACGACTATTTGGGGATATTTTGTAAAATGTTACAATGAAGGCATTCCATTAAAAGGTGGTCCGTATGTGAAAAAACACTTAATGTCTGTATCTATTATTTTCCTAGGAATATGCATTCTTTTAGGTTCTTTTTTTATTTCGCAATCTTTGAAATCTAAATCCTTCAATAAAATATCGGACGAACAATTTAGGTATGAGTTAATCTCGCCAAATGATAGTAATATTATTATTTTTGATAAGAAAAGTGGAGAGTATTGGCGAAAGCATATTGAACCGAATGAGAGACCAACTGATTGGGAAAAACAAACTCCACCTATTTCTACAACATCAAAGTAATCTATACAAAACCTTCCCAAACCTTGCTTTGGGAGCTTTATTCTTCAACTAACGCAACAATTCAGTTGAAGGAGGATATGCTAAAATAAAGTCACTGAATAATTAGTAATTTAAGATATAATTATGAAAAAACTACCTGTCCTTGTTATGATTTTGAAACATTTTCGAAAAAAAACGATAGTTATGAGATTTGTACGGTATGTTTTTGGCAAGATGATGCTGTAATGAATGCTAATCCAGATTATTGGGGGTGGTGCTAATGATGTATGTTTAAGGCAGGCACAAAAGGACGCGCCGCCCTTGGGGATGGGAACGGCGTTACGGGCAGATGCAGCGAATTTATATTTTCGGAAGTAGGGAAGAAATATGATTGAATTAAGAAAAATTACCCACGATAATTTTGAGGCAGTGTTGAAGTTAAGCATAACAGACGAGCAGAAAGGAAATGTGGATTCCAGTATATATTGTTTGGCTAAAGCCTATGTAAAGATACTCAACGACGAAAAACCTCCTATGATCTTCGCTATATGCAATAATGATGAAATCATAGGATATGTCGATATTGGATTTTTCGAACTGGCGGAAAGTGCATTTTTATGTGAAAAATATGGAGATAAATCTACTTATGGACTTAATCGCTTTATGATTGATAAAAAGCATCAAGGCAAAGGATTTGGCAAACAAGCAATGATGAAAGTTATTGATTACATAAAGTCGTTTCCACAAGGAAAAGCCGATGCAGTTGCTACATCATATTGGATGGTAAACGAAGTCGCTCGGCAGTTGTTTGCGTCTGTCGGTTTCGTTGAAACAGGAGCGATATGGGACGGACAAACAGGGAGTAATTGGAATGCAGAAAGAAAAGATATAGAGTATGCAGAAGTAGGTGCCAGACTCGGATTATAAAGCTAACAATTTGAATAGTGCATCGTGCAGTAAAAGACCAATTATGCGAAGTCAAACGTCCGTTTGAGAATATTAAAGCCCATCTTTTAAGAGATGGGCTCATTCTGTCTGATTAATATGTTCTAAAGGTTACAGGTATAAACTCTTTTATGTACTGTTCCATTTCAATCAATGAATCTGTAAATATCATCGCCTTTTAATCAGCTTCTGATAAAAAGTCACTTGCTACCAGACGTTAGTGTTGCAGTACTACATACTATATACATTACAAATTCAATAACGTTCCCAAATAAAACTTTGGACACGTGCAAAAAAGCGACAAATGGTAATTTAACGGGGTTTTTCGCTTTTTTGGAGGGATTGTTTATGCATTGTTTTATATAATTTTACTAAAAGCCAGTTTCAACTACGGTTGAATATATTTAAGGGCATGTTCTATCAGTGGCGATGTTATAGGAAATTCTGTATATTCTTAATATTGTAAATACGTATTTTTCAGAAGGAACCTTAATTAGAGTAAAATAATTCATCAAAAAACGCTTGGAATGCTGAGCGTTTTTAATCATTATTTACATAGAGAATTTACTGTCTAATTGGTAAGCTAATTAGAGGGTCATTTACATTGTTCTCAGCATTTTTTCCTCCATCAACTGAATCCGTTAGTAGCACACCACATGCTCTTTTTTTCATTTGAAACGATACCCATCAACCGAAATTTCTTTCTCCCAATCATAAGTGATGATAAATCCCTTCTCGTCATCCTTTATAATTTTCATATCTCCTTGTTTTTCAACCTTTTCCAAACCGACTGTCAGCAACAGTGTATATTCCACTGCATACCCTTCATCATTTTCTTTTAATTCATTTATAACCACATCAGTTAGTTTAATATCATTTCCACTTATCTGAGCATAACTTTCAGGGAAATTCACTCGCTTATCTTTCTCATTCATTTCATACCATTCATCGCTTAAATAAGGCTTTACAGCTTCTAAAACCTCAGAAACATCCTTTTCCGCTTGTGAATCTACATTATGCGTAAAACTTTTATATTCCAATACGAACTCTTTAACTTCTTCTGTTACATTATCTTCACCCTTCTGACAGGCACTTAAGGTAACAATCGAAAGCACCAATAACAGAAACCACATTATCTTTTTCATTCCCAAATCCCCCTTGTATGCTGCATTTTTCACGGTCTAAAAAACTATAACTTTTTTCGGTAATCTAATAATGATCTGTCAGCTCCACTACAATAAACAAAGCAGAACATCTCCAATAAAAAAACTAATTATTTTTTTGTATATCCAACCAGCTTCCCGTCATCCAAAGAAAAGCAAAGCCGAAAATAAGTGAAAAAGCTGCGTCAATATAAAGAGTCCATTGTCTTTTGGATTCAGGGAGATTCACTCCCACATACAAACCTTCAATGAAGCTGGTCAATCCGGTAATAATAAAAGTGCTGGCGGTTACGAGTAAACCAGCCAGGGCAGGATTTGCCTCTAAAAAAAGAAACCCGATGATGCCTGAGAGAATGATCAGGCTTGTTTGGGCATAGGTAATGAGCTTCGGGCATTTATACGGAATGGATTTATCTTCTTTCCGGGCGAAAAGGCAGTGAGTGGCGGAGAAAACAGCAAGCAAACCAATGAATATATAAGGAACTGCCGCTTTATACGACAGAATCAGCTCGTATAACAACCCAGACACCTCTAATCGAAAATAAATATTTTGTTAATATTACCATATATTGAGTGACTGTTGGGAGTTATATCGGCGAGGAAGATGATAACTGATCGAAGGAGGTTGTTAACCGGTTATCTCTAGATTTTTTATTTGTACTTACTCATGGGCAAATTTATTTTCTATCTATGCCATACAAAAAAGACAATCCTCTTCCATTAGCTTAAAAAAATGGGCTGCATGTTACTTCTAAACAGAAAACCAGTAGTTTGCCGCATTTGATATACAACTTAACTACAAATAAATGACATGGCACTTAATTTTTTATAAGTTGTATGTCCATTTGGCGTATCAGGCTAAATAGCTATTAAAAAATAGGCAGAAGAAAAAAAGTCATAGTTATTTTTTGCGCCAAAAGCAAGCAGCTATAAGGTTTTTGGTCTGCCGGGAGCTGTTATATACTGGATTTATTTTGCTGCATGATTGATCAATGGAATAACGATTTCCGGCTTAAAATCTTCCCTTTATTAATTAAAATCGTTGCTTTTTTATCTTTTTTAGGCTGATAAAGCATTGATTTTTTGTTGTAAACGAGCTTGTTTTCTCCCACAACTGAAGCAAAAAGTGCAAAAAACAGAGCCGATTTTCTTCATTTTTGATGCAATAAGTGCAAAAAAAACGAGGATTTGCCGCAAATAGAGGCAGAAGATTTTCATTTTCACGACACGAAAAGGGGGTGTGTGAAACAAGTGTCACAACCTATGCCACTAAATGAACAAATTGCTGATTCGTTACGATTGATGCATTCAAATAAAACGTATTTTTCAGCCCATTGGAAACAATGAAATTGATCCTGATTTGTAAAATAACATTTACAAACTAAAAAGTTTTGTGTTAACTTAAAAAATGAATTAGTTAACATAAAAGGAGTGAGACCAGTGCCGCATTTTTGGGTAGTCGGAACAGATACAGACATAGGAAAGACATGCATCACTACATTACTCATGCGTCAATTGCAAAAGCAGGATGTTCGGGTGGCCCCGTATAAGCCTGTACAAACGGGGGAAGTGACAGAGCAGGGGCGGTCGTATTATCAGGATACGGCCATGTACGAAACCTATTCATTACATAAGCTGGATAGTGCAGCACTCAATGGCTATTCGTTTAAAGAGCCTGCATCACCGCATTTTGCTGCACAGTTGGAGGGGCGGCAAATTGATCAAGATCTCTTGTTGGAGCAAATCGCGTCCTTGCAGCAAACAAATGATATCGTCATTTGCGAGGGAGCAGGCGGCATATTCGTACCGCTTGAGGCTGATGGACAGGCTACACTTTTTGATGTGATTGAAAAGAGCGGTCTGCCGGTCGTTGTTGTGGCACATACAAAGCTTGGGACGATCAACCATACACTGCTGACGCTTGAAGCATTGGCAGCTAGAGGAATCGAGGTGCTCGGTCTTGTCTTCAATGGACATACACAGACCGCGATGGAAGTAAACAATATCGAAACGATTTTGCAGTATCGTCCACTGCCCTATGCCGTTATTCCGCAGCTTGACGATATCCGGCAGGTAGTTGACTATCCGATTCACGATACATCGTTATTTGAAAGGCTGTTGTCATATGAAACAAGCGTTAACTGATTTACAGGAAAGAGATTTACGGCATGTTTGGCATCCATGCTCGCAAATGAAGGATTATGAGCAGTTCCCGCCGATTGTCATTAAAAGCGGGGAAGGTGTATGGCTTTATGATGAAAAGGGCAACCGCTATTTGGATGCGGTATCGTCTTGGTGGGTGAATCTATTCGGCCATGCGAATAAACGGATCAGCCGTGCATTAAGCGAGCAGGCGTTTACACTGGAGCATGTCATTTTTGCGAATTTCACGCATGAGCCGGCTGTAAAGGTAGCGGAGAAATTAGTGGCCCTAACACCGCCGGGCTTACAGAAGGTGTTTTTTGCTGACAACGGCTCTGCAGCGATTGAGGTAGCACTAAAAATGAGCTTTCAATACCATATGCAGACGGGCAGGACATCCAAAAAACGATTCCTTGCCTTAACGGATGCCTACCACGGAGAAACGCTTGGTGCATTATCAGTCGGCGGGGTAGACCTTTATAACGAAGTGTACCAGCCGCTCCTGTTAGATACCGTAAGAGCGCAGGGGCCGGATTGCTTCCGCTGTCCGTTTAATGAAAAACCCGGCAGCTGCCAGGCACAGTGTATCCGCTATGTGGAAGAGGAGCTAAAGGCACACCACGAGGAAATTACCGCTGTCATTATCGAGCCGTTAATCCAGGCAGCAGCAGGTATGAAGATGTATCCACCGATCTATTTAAAAAGGCTGCGGGAGCTGTGTACAGCCTATGATGTTCATCTCATTGCAGACGAAGTAGCGGTTGGCTTTGGCCGCACCGGCACGTTATTTGCCTGTGAGCAGGCCGGGATTACGCCGGACTTTATGTGTCTGTCAAAGGGGCTGACAGGAGGATACTTGCCGCTGTCGGTTGTACTGACAACCGATACCGTTTATGACGCTTTCTATGATGAATACGGGACAATGAAGGCATTTCTACATTCCCACAGCTATACGGGAAATACGCTCGCATGCCGTGTTGCCCTGGAAGTATTGAAGATGTTTGAAGAGGAACAGTATATCGAATTGATCGGGCAAAAAGGCGCGCTCATGAGAAAACTGGCGGAAGAGGCATTCAGCCATCTGCCGTATGTCGGGGAGTACCGGCAAACCGGGTTGGTCGGGGCTATTGAGCTTGTAGCGGACAAGAACACGAAGGAGCCGCTGCCAAGCGAGGAGCGCATCGGCTATCAAATTTATCAAAAAGCGCTGGAAAAAGGGCTGCTGATCCGGCCGCTTGGCAATATTCTATACTTTATGCCGCCTTATATTATTTCGGCAGAGGAAATGCAGTTCATGATCGATACAACAAAACAAACAATCGAAACATTTTTTGCAGAACGGGAGGAGAAGACATGCAGCAGCGATCCGCAATACTCGCTACGATCATGATTGCCATGTTTGCTGCATTGACAGCAATTGGTGCCTTTATTAAGGTGCCGCTGCCGGTCGTGCCCTTTACACTGCAAATTGTGTTCGTGTTTTTATCAGGGTGCCTGCTCGGCAGCCGAAATGGTCTGCTCAGCCAGGTAGTCTACATTGGTATCGGGCTTGCCGGCTTGCCGGTTTTTACCCAAGGGGGCGGCATTACGTACGTGCTGCAGCCTACATTCGGTTATTTGATCGGCTTTGCAGCGGCAGCATTTCTCGTCGGCTGGATCATTGAAAGGGTAGAAACACCGACAAAAAAACATTTTATCGGTGCCAACATAATTGGCCTGCTCGTGATTTACGCGATTGCCGTACCGTATTTGTATGTCTCGCTGAATTTTTGGCTGGATATGAAAGCGAGCTGGTCCCATGTGTTTCTTATTGGCTTTGTAGGCAGTATTGTCGCAGATTTCTGCCTCGCCATCGTCACGGCACTGCTGGCAGAGCGGCTGTATCATGTATTCCGCTCTGCCCGGTCATACAAACTATTACATGAAAAAGGGTGAAGAGAAATGGATTGGTTACAATTAGCAAATGAAGTGATTGAGGGGAAAGTAATTAGCAATGAGGAAGCATTGGCGATTTTAAATAGCGACGATGATGAATTATTGAAGCTGATGGACGGAGCTTTTGCGATCCGTAAGCATTATTACGGGAAAAAAGTAAAGCTGAACATGATCATGAACGCAAAAAGCGGCTACTGCCCGGAAGACTGCGGGGACTGCTCCCAGTCGTCGAAATCAACAGCACCGATCGAGAAATATCCGTTTATTACAAAGGAAGAAATTTTAGAAGGGGCAAAGCGTGCCTTTGAAAATAAAATCGGTACATACTGTATCGTTGCAAGCGGACGAGGCCCGACACGTAAAGATGTGAATGTTGTCAGTGAGGCAGTGGAGGAAATCAAGGAAAAGTACGGCCTGAAGGTATGCGCATGTCTCGGCCTGTTAAAGGAAGAGCAGGCACAGCAATTAAAGGAGGCGGGTGTGGACCGTTACAATCATAACTTAAACACATCCGAGCGTCATCACTCTTACATCACAACGTCCCATACGTACGAGGACCGGGTCAATACGGTGGAAATCGTGAAAAAACACGGCATCTCGCCATGCTCGGGTGCGATCATCGGGATGAAGGAAACGAAGGAAGACGTTGTACAAATTGCGCGTGCGCTTCATCAGCTGGATGCCGATTCGATTCCGGTCAACTTCCTGCACGCGATTGACGGGACGAAGCTTGAAGGAACGAATGAATTAAATCCGCGCTACTGTTTAAAAGTATTGGCGCTGTTCCGCTATATGAACCCAACGAAGGAAATCCGTATTTCCGGCGGACGCGAAGTGAATTTAGGCTCGCTTCAGCCGCTTGGTATGTATGCGGCAAATAGTATTTTTGTCGGAGACTATTTAACGACAGAGGGACAAGAGGTCAACAGCGACTACTTGATGCTTGAGGATTTAGGCTTTGAAATTGAGCTGACAGAAAAGCAGGAAGCAGCCCTTTGCTGATCATGGATACCTAAAAAGCGGACAGCTTAGAAACAGAGAAACCGGAATTTCAGTTTTCCTTGAAAATTAAAAATTATTAGGGGATAATAAAATTATTCCACTGAATGAAAAATAAGGAATAATAGACTGTTTTGACATGCCATCTTCTATGGAGATTTGTTTATGACAGCATTAACCTAATCATTTTTACGTAAGGAGGAAATCATGAATATTCTACTGTTTTTTATTGTTTCACTCATCGTCGTTCTAATCGTTCAGCTCATCATGTCGGTCATATATAAGGATGTAGAAAAGAAAGATAAAGGCTTTGTTTTTGTTTATCATAAATTGACGTATAGAAGAAAGTTTATACGCGGTTTAATGAACATTCCTCTTTCAGCTATATTATATTTTGCTATCTATTGGTTTGGTGATGTACCCGCAAATGAATTAAAGATGGTTGGAGCAATGTTCCTGTTCCTTATCTTACTGGACCTGGGCTACAATTATATGAAATGGAAAAAAAGCGAGAGCCTTGCGAAGTAACGAATTGAAGAAGTGCGATGTTCATCTTCCATAAATAGCGTAATGATAGAAGATGATCAAAGTTTTCATAAAAACTGCATAGTAGCTAAAAAACACTCCATTTTTTGAAAAAGTGGAGTGTTTGTATTTGCTGTCAAATAAGAAAGCGGCTATTTATCCAGCATCGTTTCAATGTCTTTTGGATCATGCACAGGCTGCTGGCACGTATAGTTTTCGCAAATATAGAAATTAGCTCCCGTTTCAGCAGGCCGGTAGTCGGTAATAGCCGGAATGATTTCCTTATACATATCGGGCTCCTCACAATACAGGTAAACGGTGTTTGGGTGGAAACCCTTTTTAAAAGAGGAGAGCAGCTGCCTTTGTTCTCCGGACAGCTTGCCAACCATGATCACTTCCTTTGTCCCTTCCGTCAGCATCATGTAGGAAATGAGCAAATAAAGGTAACCTTGCGGGTGTGCATGAATGGTACGTGCTGCGAGCTGCAATAGCGTGATGACCTTTTCCTCGTACTCTGCCCGGCTCGTCAGGCGGGCAAGCTTCACAAGTGACACCGCGGCAATACTGCTGCCGGAAGGAGTGGCATCATCCTGCATTTCCCGCTGCCGAATAAGGAGTGTTTCTGCATCGCTTCCTGTTAGGAAAAAGCCGCCTTCCTGCTGGTCCCAAAACAGCTCGATCATCTCATCGGCAAGCTGTACGGCCTTTTGCAGCCAATCAGGGGAAAACGTTGTCTCATACAGTTCGGTATACGCCCACAGAACAGCTGCATAGTCATCAAGTATCCCGTATTCCTTTACTTCACCATTCCGGTAGCGCCGCATCAGCCGTCCGTTCTGGAAAAGCTGGTTTTCCAGAAAGCGCATCGCCCCGACTGCGAGCCGCTCCACGCCTTCATCCTGAAGAACACTATTAGCCTTTGCCAGTGCCGAAATCATAAGACCGTTCCAGCTTGTCAAAATCTTGTCGTCTTTGTTCGGATGGGTCCGCCGTTCCCGTACTTCAAATAGCAGCTGACGTCCCTTTTCCAATTGCTCAAGGAGGGTATCAAGCTTCATGTCATGTGCTGCGGCAAGCTCTGATAACTTCGTATGGACAAGATGAGGCACATTTTTTCCTTCGAAATTCCCTTCCTCTGCAATATGAAAGGCCTCGCAGTATAACGAACCGAGCTCCTCACCAAGGCAATGCATGACCTCTTCTTTTGTCCATGTATAAAATTTGCCTTCTTCCTCCTCAGTATCCGCGTCCTCCGCACTATAAAAACCACCTTCAGGAGACGTCATGACACGCCGGATATACGTGATTAGCTCCCGCATTTTTTTCTCGTAAAAGGGGTCCTTCGATACCTGATATGCCTCAGCGGTCGCATAAAGCAAAAGGGCATTGTCATACAGCATTTTTTCAAAGTGCGGCACGATATACGTTTCGTCTACCGAGTAGCGGGAAAAGCCAAAGCCGATCTGATCATAGATGCCGCCGTTATAAAGGCTGTTCAATGTATTGAGGGCCATTTTCTCGGCAACAGGCTCGTTGTGAAACTTTCCGTAACGCCATAAAAATAAAAGCTGATGGGGCATCGGAAATTTCATCTCCTGTCCAAAGCCGCCGTACAGATTGTCATAGGTAATGTATAAATGCTCGAACGCCTTCGCAAAGACAGAAGGCGGAAGCGTCCCGGCTGTCTGCTCGTTTTGCAGCTGCGCCAGCGCCTCCTTAATTTCTTCACCTACCGAAATGACCTGTCCCTGGTCTTGCCCGTACAGCTTGTGCAGGTGGACGATCAGCTCATGGAAGCCAACCGACTGCAGCGAGGTTTTCTTAGGGTAATACGTGCCCGCATAAAACGGTACCTGCTCGGGCGTCATAAAAATGGAGAGCGGCCATCCGCCATGCCCGTTCATCAGCAGGCAAACATTCATATACAGGTTATCAATATCCGGCCGCTCCTCCCGATCGACTTTAATCGCAATATAATGCTCATTCAAATAAGCAGCGATCTCCTCGTCCTCGAAGCATTCCCGTGCCATTTGATGGCACCAATGACATGTCGCATACCCGATAGACAGGAAAATAGGCTTGTTCTCCGTCTTGGCACGTCTAAACGCTTCCTCTGTCCACGGATACCAGTTGACCGGTTGATGGGCATGCTGCAGCAGATAGGGGGAATTTGTTTCAATGAGCCAATTATGTTCCGGTGATGGTCTTGCATGTTGCGGCTTGTTGTCCAATTCCAAACACGTCCTTTACGTTTATTACCGTTTTCATGTGATCTCGTCCGATATGTTTAATTATGCCCAAAAAACAAAAAAAGACGCCCAATAATTGGACGTCCTGCCTATTGTAAAATATTCGCTTCCTTTGTGAGCTGTTTTACAAGTTAAGCAGCTAATTTTCTGCATGCCTCCGCACAGGCGAAGCAAGCTTTTGCACACTCTTGGCAATGTTCATGATCGTGTTTTTTACATTCGTTGCCGCATGCTTCACACACCGTAGCGCATACAGAAGCAAGTTCTGCAGCAAATGGTGTATTTCGTGCCAGCGCCTGTTCTAAGAAGTTGCAGAGATCCGCACATTCGCGGTCCAGCCGAATACACTCAGCCATCATCTTTACGTTCTCTTCCTGTAGACAAGCATCAAAACAGTGGTTGCAGGCAGCCATACAATCGTGTAAAACGTGAATCAATTCTTGGTTTTGTACATGTGACATATCTGATTCCTCCTAGATTTTTATTGATGTTTCTCTTTAGACATATACCCCTACTAAGTATATTAAAACATCTCTTTTCCTTTTTAGCTTTGGAGAAGCAGCAGAATATAAACATGCCATGTGTACCAAATGACCGATCAGGGACGGGGAGGGCATGTGAACGATAATTTACCAAAGAGCAGTGCACCGTACACAGGCGCACTGCTCTTGTTGTTTGGAATGCATATACTAAGGAGATTCATTAGTACTCCGCATATCGTTTAATAATATGGGGGCGATTAGGAGGTGTTCCAATGTTTTTCGTGTCCAAGAAAGACCAGGAAATAAAAATCCGGAATATGGGGCGGCTGGATGCTTATTTTGTTACGGTGCAGGTAGGCGATATTCAGTTCATGCTGCGCGAGCTCGGGGCAAAATATGCTGTCCACTTTTCCGTTGATGATAATGTACACACAGCAGAAGTGCTTGCTATAGCCGGTAAGAGTGTCATCACGCAAGAATTTGAGCGGGAGGAATCCGGGAAGTTCATTGAGCGAATTAAGCAAATCATCCCAAAGGCAACGATTGTCCAACTGATGCTAAAGGAACTTACTTCGCTCGAAGCACCTATTTCCCATCCACTCTATGATAAGCATCCGCTGATGGCACCATTTGTGGAAATGCTCTTTGTCGAAAGTGAAAATGAATACCAATCGATCGGTCCGGAAAAAAAGGATTTTGAAACTTATCTGGAAAAGGAATATAATGTTGAGCTCGTGCCTTCAGAGGAAATGGAAATGATTCTGGCAAAGGTCGTCACCGCTATGAAATTCCTTCATCTGACGGAAAAAGAGCTGGCAAAGGAGTTTCTCAAAAATATTCAAGTATAGAGCTAAACGCCGAAGGAAATAGGGGTGCGTCACAAAGACGGACCCCGTTTTCGTTGAGGGAAAGATCTGTTTTAGGATAAATCAATTCATTATGAAAGCTAATAAATTTTCAAAATGCGCACATTCTATTTACAGAACAGTCATTAGTTTGCGGCCTCAATTGTATGATAATGCAAGGGGAAATATGGACAAACGGGGTGAGGAAATTGGCAAAGTTCAATCAAGACGACATCCTGCAACTATTATGGGACGCCACACCAATGACAAAGGAATCCACACAGGCGAACCTGGCACTGATTACAAATGAATTGTCAGAGCTCATGACACACTATTCAAAACAGAGACAAGCAACCACACTCGAGCAGGTAAAAAAGTACCGGGAACAGCGCAGGGAAATGTAGCAATGGGCTGGGGAGCCAGATTCCTGAAAGTACGTGTCAGGTGAAAAAGACGGATTGTCTATTAATACGTTAGAATTGTCTATTAACTCAGTTGGATTGTCTATTATCCATGGCAAACTGTCTATTACTGAAGAGAAATTGTCTATTAACAGGCGAAACCTGTCTATAAAGGCAGGGCGTCCTTGTAAAAAAGGCGGATTGTCTATTAACTCAGCTGGATTGTCTATTATCCATGGCAAACTGTCTATTA
>DEQA01000293.1 GCA_002359075.1 Planococcaceae bacterium UBA3378 | reverse complement strand
CCGATATTTACATAGCAGTGAGCAAACGTCAGAAGAAAACAACCGACCGCTGCACTATAAAATTGATGGGATACAGCATAAATTAAATACCCCAGCGCAATAAAGACCGCCCCGTATTTCATGGAAAGAAGCGGGCTGCACGGCCATTTCGTGTTGATGAAGGAGCCGATTAAAAAACCAAGACCTGCAATACTCACTAAAAGACCGTATGCTGCCTCCGTTAAGCCTAACTCCTTTTGCACAAAGGCAGCTTCCAGAGAATCCAGAGCCGTCATAGAAACAATAATTGCACTGATGAGAATGTAAATAATGGTTACAAATCGTTCCTTCTTAGAATAAAGAGCTGTCTTCCTCCAATCATGCCGAATCAGCCGCAATGTAACTTTTTCAGTTGATGTTTCTGCTTCTTCCACATTCGGCAAATACCAGACGATTACCGCTGACATTAGTAAAGCAATCCCGTTACCTGCAATCGCCAGCTGCGGTGTACCAATCAGAAATAGCATCCCCGCTATACTTGGGCCTAAAATGAAACCGGAGGACTGAACAAAGTTTTTCCACGCATTGAAGCGTTGTTGGTCTGACGGAGGTATTAACTTCGTCATGTATACAAAAGAAGCGGTTGCAAATACGGCATTCATCATCTGAAGAATGAACGACATTCCGTAAATCAGCGATATATTTGTTGCAGCTGACAAAATAAGCACAAGAACAGCTCTGCTTATATCGAGAAAAACCAATAATCTTTTTGTATTAATCCGGTCAATGACTGTACCCGCCCAGCTGTTAGTCACGATAGCGGCAATTGGTATTAGCATATATAATACACTCACGGCAAAAGGTGAATCAGTCAGACGAAGGACAATCATATTCAGTGCAATAAAATAAACCCATTCACCGACATTGGCTATCCACATACTTACAAGCAGCCATATTTTTTCACGTGTCATCATTCAAGCTCCCTCTCTTATTTTTGAGCAATAAAAAATCCACCCCCAAGATTTTCATCTTAGGGACGGATTCGAATGCTCGACACGTGTTGCCACCCTATTTCACCAGGATATTGCTATCCATAGCCTCATTCAGTACGGCCAATACAGGCTTATACCGTTTCTCTGTAACGGGAGATCCCGTCGAAGGATCATTCATTTGAAATCCCCTGCGCTACTCCAAGACTTGCTTCACGATGGGCCTTCCTGCCCGCTTTCACCTAACCGGGCTCTCTTGTAAGGAAACTACCATAGCTACTCTTCTCTTCTTTGTATTTATTCGATTTTATATGAAAAGGGACTTTTTTACAATACAGAACTTTTCAAAATGATTATTGTACAACTAACACAGCCTGTTCTTTTACTAGATATATTACTTATCGAAAAGAACATCAATCGCCTGTACAGCAAGCTCGAGTGATTTCATTCTTCTTTCTAACAGTGTTTTTTGGGGACTTCCTACCTTTGTCTTAGCATATATACTTTGAATAGAGGGCATTAATCCGGTAAGAATCTCGCGGGCCTCTACTATTTCTTCCGGGGAATAATGGTAAGGTTTTTCGTGCCAAGCATGTTCCAATACGGCAAGACCAATATAAAGGGCATGCAGCCGCTTTTTTATTAATGTTGTATTTGCACCTTTCTCTGTCATCTGCGCTAAAGCTTTTTCGGATTTACGGATGGTTGATTGAAAGGATTTGATTGATTCTTCTTTCATCACTTTTGTAACGTATTCCACGCTATTGCTTTCCTTTCTTTGTCTATGAATTATTTTGTTTGGTATGTATAGAAAAAACAAAGTAATTTAATATTATCATTAAAAACCAATAACCATCTATCGACTGCTTTGATAGATGGTTAGTAAGGGTATTTAATAATCATGTTTTATGAAAACTAACGGTGTTTCCTTTCGGAGGACGATTAGTTAATATAGCTCGTATTACTCTCATCCATTCATCTTTAGTAATCCTGCAATGATTTCAGCACTTCCTGGTAAAAACATAAAAATGGAGAAAGAAACAAACAAAATTCCTAAAGCTGTGCAGCTGATTTTTCTTACCAAAGAGGAATTCTTCATAAACAGGCCGTTAATAACTAAAAATAAACCTAAAAACAATGTCAGGAAATACCAAAATCCCATAGGCATACCTCGCTTTACTTATTATATAATCTTCCTATTTCGAGAAACAGTTTGATTTTAGAAGTACCTATTTTTTTCGTTTCTTAAGGAAGCTTTTATTGAATTGAAGTGTACATTTTTTCTATCAATTCAGCAGAAGTTTTTCTAGCACATGTATCAGCCTCGAAGATTTCATCGATGGATGGAGAGAATACATTCTCATGATTTCCAAGGTTATGGTATATAACTGCTTCAATATCTAGGAACCTGATTTTTTTCTGTAAAAATGCCTTATTTGCCACTTCATTTGCAGCATTTAAAACTGCTGGCAGCGTTCCACCCGTTTTTCCAGCTTCGTAAGCATATTTTAAGCAAGGAAACCTTACAAAATCCGGAGATTCAAAATGTAAGGAGGTAAGCTTCGAAAGATTGATTTTTTCGAAACTTGAGTTTAAACGATTGGGATAGGAAAAAGCATATTGAATAGGGATTCTCATATCCGGCACTCCTAATTGCGCGATAATTGATCCATCTACAAACTCAACCATAGAATGAACAATGCTTTCCTTATGAATAAATACATCTATCTGCTCATAAGGAATATCAAAAAGCCAATGTGCTTCCATCACTTCAAATCCCTTATTCATAAGAGTGGCACAATCGATCGTCAATTTATTACCCATATTCCAATTTGGGTGCTTTAAAGCATCTTCAGGAGTTTTTAATAACATCTGCTCTCTGCTCAAGTCTCTAAATGCTCCCCCGGAAGCTGTTAATAGTAGCTTATGAATACTATTTTTCGTTTCACCATTTAAACATTGAAAAATAGCTGAATGCTCACTATCGACAGGTATTAGTCTACAGTCGTTTTCTTTGGCAATACGTGTTATATATTCTCCTGCAACTACAAGTGATTCTTTATTGGCAATGGCAATATCCTTTTTATTCTTTAGCGCTTCAATTGTGGGACGAATACCAGTTGCTCCAACTACAGAATTCATCACAATATCTACTTCATTATGACAAGCAACTTCAATTAAACCATCTATCCCATATGTAACCGTAATCGATGGATCGATTAGACCTTTCAGTAAATCGGCCTTCTCTTTGTTTCCAACTGATATTATTCTCGGATGGAATTCTTTTACTTGCTCTATAAGCTCCGTGATACTATTATCTACTGCCAACCCAATTACCCGAAATCGATCTGGATTTTTACGAATTACATCCAATGTAGATCTGCCAATCGAGCCTGAGGAACCGAGGATACTAATATTTTTCATTTTTCTCTCCCTTTGATGATTTGTATAAGTTTTCACTTCTTTAACTCCACCTATTATTTCAAAAATTTAACTATTCTTCAAACTTATGATACTGTAACCCTGCTAAAAATTCTCCTACGATTAAATAAAAATGAAACAGGTTTTATTTTTTAAGGCCTTCAAAATAACTAATCAACTTTATGCACCAAAACATTACTTCAATTATAGAAAAGAGACACAAACCATTTTTGCAGTTCGTGCCTCTTCATTATACATGCAGCGGGACAGGCGGTTCTGGAATATCAGATACCACATCCGTCTCTGTTAGACTGAGCGGATACACTGTAAAGCCGGAATCAAATGCCTCCTGAAGCTTTACGTCCTCTGCCTGGCCGGGTGATAGATACTCTTCTTCATGTGACAAATCGACTGACAGGATTTGCTCTAGAATATGTGCAGCCATACCTTTTTGCTTACTGGAAAGCTCAAGATTTCCATTCAATAAATACGGCTTGATTGCTTCATCGATAAAGCGCTGGGCATCCTCCAGGCAGCTGAATTCAAGAATTTTCTCCACCGAGGATCGTATATCTTTCTTTTCCCGCTTACGCTGTCCGTTCAAGTCTTCCACTTGCCGGATCATACCGGAAAGCTTTTTTTGAGCAAGTGCGGCTAAATGGTTTTGTGTACTATACAGGTTTTCCAGCACAAGCACTTCATGTCTTTTGATCGTGTTATAAAGCGCCTCGCACTTTGTCTGCAGCCCGTCCAAATGGCGCTTTTCCCGCATGAACGACATGTTTTCGCCGTATTGAGCGGGGTTTCCTTTTTCTATGCCCTTGCCGTATGCTTTGCGATGCAGTGTATCGAGCACCCCGTAAGCCTGCATATATTCCACATGAAGCTTCCGGTATTCCCGGACCGACTGCTGGTAGTGAAACGCGTAATATTCAAATTCCTCAATCTTTTCATCACGCAAATAAAGTTCACTTGTCAGTTTTTGCAGCAGCTGATAGAGCGTTTCGACGGATTTGAATACATTGCACACCTGCTGGCATTCCTGCTTGTAGGCGCTTAGTAACGCGATATCCCGCTGCTGCCGGGTATATTCGAATT
>DEQA01000198.1:1468-3159 GCA_002359075.1 Planococcaceae bacterium UBA3378 | reverse complement strand
CCAGTCAGGGTGCCTGTATCAAGCAGCGTATCAAAGCCGTCTGCAGTCAGATAGCGGCCAAACTTGTCCATCGCTGTTTTCTCAATCGCCTTGCTCGTAAACGTCACAATTTCCTGTTCATTATTTTCCAGAGCCTCTTTAATTTCCTTGTCGATCGCTTGAAACAGCTTCTCACTTTCCACAAATTCCACCGTAAAAAGCTCCGTTAAAAAGCTGACTGTAGACTCGTCCTGAAACTCCTCATCCTTCCCTAAAGCAAACCATACCGCTACCGCTGCACCAAGCAATACGATACTACCGGCCATTATCCTTATCCACTTCTTCATCCTTGTCTCCTCCCTCCAATAAGCAAATCAAAAAAGTGCCACACGCCGCTATTTATCTTATAAATAAAATGATAGAAATATGCCTTTTGTGACGGCGAAGGAATGTTACTTTAGAAGATAGATGATATTCTAAAATAGTGTATAATGGTAAAAAAGGAAGGATAATTCCAAGAAAGGGGCATCAACTTATGCAGGATAATCTTTTGGCAATGCTTCTACTTATATTGACTTGCGTCTTCCTCGCCTTCTTTGCATTTGACTATGGTATGAGAAAGCTTTTAAAAGTGGAGCGGGAAAAGTGGCCTTCCTATAACCATGTTAATGACCGTCACCGAAAAATCGCCTGGTTCATACGGATAGCTTCTTTGTTTTTTTATATAATTCTCTCAATCTATAACGAGAAAGTTGGGAAGCTCCTACCGCTGTGGCCATTTGAACCGTGGACAGCTTTTATTCTGTTTATTTTCCTCCCTGAATTTGTACGTGCCTATATGGAGTGGAAATACGCGGAAAACCGCCGTACATATATCCTGACGTTATCTGGCATGAGCTTTGCGCTGTTGATGACTATTGTTGTTATTCAGACTGACTTTTTCGGGCTGCTATAGGATTCTATTAAAAAAACCTCACAGCGTTTGCTGTGAGTTTACTTTATTAGTATTTATAAGATTGACCGCCATCAATCGGTACGACTACACCATTGATAAAGTCTGCTTGGTTTGATAATAGGAACGCTACCAGATAACCTACTTCTTCCGGTTTACCGAAGCGTTTCATCGGGTTAGGCTGTACAAATTCCTTTCCGACCTCTTCCCAGTTATCGCCGCCTATTTGGCGAAGAGAGCCTTCTACCATTGGTGTCATGATGGCACCTGGTGCAATCGCTTTGATTGACACACCGAATTGTCCGTATTCGATAGCCGAGTTGCGAGTAAGACCTACTACACCATGCTTACTGGCTGCGTAGCCTGATTGGTTGCCGACACCGCGGATACCGCCTACTGATGCTGTATTGACGATAGAACCGAAACCTTGTTCTTTCATCACTTTCAATACATGTTTCATGCCGTAGAATACGCCGTTTAAGTTGATGGAAACAACTTTTTGGAATTCTTCAATGCCGAAGTCCTCTGTCAGATTTTGCTTTCCTTCAATACCCGCGTTATTAAAGAAACCATCAATTTTGCCGAACTTCGCAACTGTTTCATTTACGTAATTTTGAACAGCCTGCTCGTCCGCTACATTAGCTGTAATCAGTAGCATTTCCGCATTTGGCGCTGCTTCTAATACTTTCGCTTCTGTTTCTTTCAAGCCCGCCTCATTTAAATCAACAAGTGCTAATTTTGCGCCTTCTTTTGCCATTTG
>DEQA01000198.1:0-1405 GCA_002359075.1 Planococcaceae bacterium UBA3378 | reverse complement strand
ATAAATGACCTCCTAGTGATCAATTAATTTGTAACTTTTTGTTCATAAGTTAACTATAAGACATATCATTAGAACGACCAATCACCAATGTTTTATAATCTGTATAGATACTCGACACATCTTTTATTTCTGTCGACTTTACAGGAGGATTTATGTCAAAAGTAGGTTCAGCACATGTGGAAAGAACAAAAAAATTTTTCAAGGATGCCTTCATTTCACTCGTTCATGAAAAAGGTTTCAGCGCTGTTACGGTAAAGGATATCGTGGAAAGAGCAGAATACAACCGCACCACTTTTTATGTATATTATCAAGATAAATTTGATTTAGTAGATGAGCTTTTCCGGGAAATGTCGCAGAGTATCCAATACTACAGTATTTCAAAATATAAGCAAAATAACAATGTAGCCGTAGGGGAGCTAAACAAAAATTCCTTTGACCTGCTGTATTTTATATATGACCAGCGTCATTATTTCAAACTGCTTTCTGTAGCGGATACCATCCCCCACATCCATACACAGCTGCCAGATGCCCTATATCATGTACTAACGCAACACTTTGAGATTACATATAATGTTACCGATATTAATGACACAGCCCAAAAACGCTATATGGCGTATGGTACAGCCGGAATTATTATGGACTGGATCCACAGCGATTTTCAGCAGTCCCCGGCAGAGGTGACCAACCAGCTTATTCAAATTCTGCATTCCTTCGCAAAAGTTTTTTTAATCGCGGACCCCATCAGCAAACCATAAGTTATAGGCCAATCATAAAAGGAAGCCATCTGTATTTGGGCTTCCCTTTCTTGTATGAGGAGCGTTTAAAACGGCCCTATTCCTGATTGCCAAACAACCCGTCTATGGAGCTTTTGATTTCTTCCCTCGTTCACGAATATCACATATTTAACCAGCAATTATATGGAAATACAACCGAATATTCGTATATAATAAAAGAAGTATAAAATTTCAATTTTCTGATAAACGTTACGAGAACAGTTTTCTTCTTCATATGCTATCTCTCTTTTTTTCGCGTTATTTGATTATACAAATCCAACAGAAATGAAGGTGTATAACAATGATTTATTACGAATCTATCTGCATGTGCTGCAAAAAGAAATTCAAAATGCTGGAAGGTACACTGAAATATCAAAAGTATAAAACGAATATGCAAGGCCGCTTCTCGTGTGAGGACTGTGATCACAAAATCTATATGGAAGCAAGAAAGTATATGATGGCAAAAATTACGTAAAACATTAGGGCAGAGCATGAAAGAATGTCTCTGCTTTTTTATTTGCATCAGCAGCCCCTTTCATAAGAAAAGAGGCCAGCCAATACTGACTGCCCCCTTCTTTTTATTTCTTTTTCATTTGCTTTAATACTTTACCAACGTTTGTTTCCACCGGTTC
>DEQA01000020.1:4624-5349 GCA_002359075.1 Planococcaceae bacterium UBA3378 | reverse complement strand
GCTTCCTCAATCACAAAATATGATGACGTGATCGAAGCAATCGGCAACAACATGAAAACAGATATGACATTTAAAGAAATGAAGTCCTTCATCAGCTATTTATCCGAAGGAATGCCTCGCGTAGACACGTTGACTTTACAAGGCTATGACGACATGTCGACAGGCATCTACTACTATGCATTGGATGAAGAAGCACTGGAAGAGACAAAGCATATTCTAAAAAGCCATCTTGGCCTTGTACCGGAATCAACGAATGTTTCCGGGATACCAAATGAAGACTCAGATGAACAAACACAAGCCGATTCCACTGACAGCAGTGTATCCCAGTAATAGCAATCTCCCGCAGCGATAGCGGGAGATTTTTTTGTATTGTTTTATTACGCGAATTTCCACCCGTATTGCGCGATTTGCTGCTTTAGCCCTGTAAAAACCCCGCGACTCCCCTCTTTCAAGACAGCAAAAAAGCCACCATCCGAAGACAGTGACTTTCATATCCACTAAAATTATTTAAACATACGTACAAAATTGATAAGCGGTCGGTAGTTTTTGCCGGCCAGCCCGATTACTTCTACAAATAGTTCGATGACGACTAAAATGACTGTAATCAGTAAAATAGCTCCCCAGATTTTCGCCATGGAGAAAATAATAGCAAATAATCCAAACAGCATCGCAATGCCGTAAATGATCAGCACCGTCTGGCGGTGGGAAAATCCTAAATCAAGCAA
>DEQA01000020.1:0-4546 GCA_002359075.1 Planococcaceae bacterium UBA3378 | reverse complement strand
GCAAAGAATGTATCCGAAATCGGTACACCGAGCATGATAACAGGGACGATAAATGATACAACCGTAATGGACTTAAAGCCCAGCAGTGATAAGACCGCAATCATGAATCCTAAAAATAAAGCGCCTGTATCGCCCATGAAAATTTTTGCAGGATGGAAATTATAAAATAAAAAGCCAAATGTGCCGGCTGCCAAAATAGCTGCTACAGCTAATACAAATCCATTGCTCATGATAAATGCCATTGCCGCAAGCGTAATTAAAGCAATTGTTGATACACCTGCTGCCAAACCGTCAAGTCCATCAATTAAGTTAATCGCATTGGTAATGCCGACAATCCAAAGAATCGTAAGCGGAATACTTAATGCCCCGAATGCTAACGTCCCTTCATCAGTAAAGGGAAGATTGATGTTTTCAATTTGGATACCGCCGTAAAAAACGATAATACATGCTGCCACTAATTGGCCCAGCATTTTTGCTTTCGCTGATATTTCGTACATATCATCAAGCACGCCGGTAATTACGATCACCGTCGCCCCTAAAATAATAGCCAGCATATATTGATTATCCGGCCGCAGTACAGCGATCCCGATTAAAAAGGCTCCGAAAATGGCGAGCCCACCAAGACGTGGCATAATGCGTGCATGCACTTTCCGGTAGTTTGGTGCATCGACCGCTCCAATCCGAAAGGCTAAACGCTTTACAAGTGGAGTTAGTAAGATGGCAGCAACCATCGCCACGATTAAAGACACGTAAATCATGTCTCTCCTCCTTAAGAAAAATAGTATACACTTTTATTCAAGTGTATTATAGCACGTCCATTTCATAAAATATAGCTTTTCTCTGTAGTATGAGCATCTCCCGTTATATTTACCATCCTTTTCGAAAATGAAACCTTTTCCATTTCCCTTCTATATAATAACGTCGTATTATGTCCATAGGATGCATTTATCATTTTTTTGCAGGTGCTTATTTTCTCCTGCTGTTCACCTCCTGACAGCAGAGGCATATATTCTCTACTAAAAGATGCGCCATACTCCCTGACATTTAGTAGTAAAACTTATTAAATTTTGATAAAATATCTTATGTCTACTAGTAAAGTAGACGAATTTAAAGGAGCGTAAACAAGATGTTCTCAATTTTTAAACGTAACAAAGAGCAGACAAGTGCTCGGGAATTAAAGAAATACTATAAAATTGTGGATGAAATCAATCGCCTGGAAGACAAGTTTGCCCCGATGACAGACGAAGAACTCCAGCATATGACTATAGTATTTAAAGAGCGTCTGGAGAAAGGCGAAACAATCCCGCAAATCGTACCTGAAGCATTTGCAGTTGTCCGCGAAGCCTCCAAACGTATATTAAACATGCGCCACTTTGATGTGCAGCTGATCGGCGGCCTTGTATTAACAGAAGGCAATATCGCCGAAATGCCTACCGGAGAAGGGAAAACATTAGTTGCTTCCCTGCCATCCTATGTACGTGCATTAGAAGGAAAAGGTGTACATGTTATTACAGTCAATGACTATTTGGCAAAACGTGACTTCGAGTTGATCGGTCAGATTCACCGGTTCCTCGGCCTGACAGTCGGCCTTAACATCCCTATGATGGAGCCGGATGCGAAAAAGGATGCCTATAACGCTGATATTACGTACGGTGTCGGGACTGAGTTCGGCTTTGACTACCTGCGTGATAATATGGCGCACTCCATTGCAGAAAAGGTTCAGCGTCCATACCATTTCGCCATTATCGATGAAGTCGATTCCGTCCTGATCGATGAAGCGAAAACGCCGCTTATTATTGCAGGAAAAATGATGGCGAATGCCGAGCTGCACCAAATTGCCGCTATGCTGGCAAAACGCTTTGTCATCGAAGAAGATTACGACTTTGATGAAGAGACAAAAGCAACTTCCCTTACTGAAAAAGCAATCGAAAAAGTGGAAGCTGCCTTCGGTGTTGATAATTTGTACGATTTAGAGCACCAAACACTTTACCACTACGTCATTCAGGCCGTGCGGGCACATGTGATGTTCAAACGGGACGTAGACTACATCGTCCGTGATGATAAAATCGAGCTTGTGGATATGTTCACAGGCCGTATTATGGAAGGCCGCTCACTATCTGACGGTCTGCACCAGGCAATCGAAGCCAAAGAGGGCGTTACGATCACGGAGGAAAATAAAGCCCAGGCACAAGTAACGATCCAAAACTACTTCCGTATGTACCCTGCATTATCGGGAATGACAGGCACTGCGAAAACGCAAGAAAAGGAGATCATGGAAGTATACGGCATGAGCGTTATACAAATTCCTACAAACCGGCCGCGAGCCAGGGTTGATAAGGAAGATATCGTATTCGAAACAATCGACCAAAAATACGAATACGTCGCTCAGGAAGCACTGCGCCGGCATGAAAACGGTCAGCCTGTACTCATTGGGACAACTTCTATTTTGCAATCGGAAGAAGTATCAAAATACTTAAAGAAATATAGTTTGCCGCATCAAGTGTTAAACGCCAAAACAGTCGAGCAGGAAGTACAGCTTATTTCCGAAGCCGGACAACGCGGACGTATTACCGTCGCTACAAACATGGCCGGCCGCGGTACTGACATTACGCTTGGCGAGGGCGTGCACGATTTAGGCGGACTTTGTGTTCTCGGTACAGAAAAGCACGAAAGCCGCCGTGTAGATAATCAGCTCCGCGGACGTTCCGGACGTCAAGGAGATCCGGGTGAGACGCAGTTTGTCCTGTCGATCGAGGATGATATGCTGCGCCGGTTTGCAAAAGAAGATGTGGACAAGTTTAAAAAGAAAATGGAAGCAAACGAAATCGGCCGTATCCTTAACAAGGATGTCAATGAGCTGATCGAACGTACACAGCGTATTGTAGAAGGTGCACACTTCTCTATGCGTGAATATAACCTGAAACTTGATGATGTTATTAATGACCAGCGCCGCGTTGTTTATTCATTACGTGATAGCGTACTGAAAAATGAAGATCTTTTAGGCAAATTAAAAACAATGCTGGATGAAACAGTCGACTTTGCGGTTCGCGACCATGCACCGGAAGAGCTGAGCATGGTTGAATGGGAATTTGATAAAATGGAACAGACCGTCAATTCCCTATTCCTGACACCGGTGACAATCGACCGTCAGGAAGAAAAGATAAACCGTATTTTAGCGAGTATGCAGCCACAGGTAGATGAAATCAAACAAATGATTGATACGTACAGCGAAAATGAGCGTATGATGCAGGTTATTCCAAATGTCATGCTTGCATACATCGACCGTATGTGGGTAAAACACCTGGAGCAAATGTCCCACCTGAAAGAGGGAATTGGTTTGCGCCAATACCAACAGGAAGATCCAATGCGTATTTACCAGCGGGAAGGCTTGGAGCTGTTCGCTAAAAACTATCAGGAGCTGCGCCGACAAATCGTACAAGAGCTCGTTATTTTCATGAAGGACTTAACGACGCAAATGCAAGAGCAGGAGGAACAACAATAATGGGTTTATTTTCATTCTTTAAAAAATCAGATACAGTCGGTAAAGATTCAGCCATCGACTCAAAAGAAATTGTACAAGGCAAAACGCCGTTAAGTACAAAATCACAAGTAAAAACAAAGCTGTCCTTCCATCCGGACTGGAATGTACCACAGGAGCAGCAATATGTGTTCAACTTCCTGGCAAATGATCTGCAGCCATTAAAGCCAAACCAATTGTCACTCGCTGCGATCAATATTGAGGAAGATAAAAAGTCAGGTGCGTGGAATGTGAAAGCATTCTTCCGCTCCTCCCTATCCCAGCCAATCGAGCTTGGCGAGATTGAGCTGTTGCTTCTCGATAAGGAAGGAAAGCGAATCGGTGCAAAAACATTCAATTTCAAGGAGTTAGGCGTTATTCCGCCAAACAGCGCGCGCCCATGGGTATTTGAGTTTGATAAAGCTTCTGTGGAAGCAGCAGAAGTACCGGAAGAAGGCTGGACAATCGCCTTTAACCTGATCTCCCTGCGCGGCCATCAGCTGGATTTAGATGAGACATGGAAAAAGCAGCTTCCGAAAGAGCAGCAGGAAAAGCTTGCAGAAATCATTAAAGGCCTGCCGAAGCTTGGCAAAACAGAAGTAAACTTTACCGGCTTACAAGTACGCCTAAACGATGATCAGTCGCTGCATGCGTCTATTTTCATCCGTAACGGCAACGACAAATCTATTAATCTCGAGCAATTACCGCTTGAAATTATTGATGCAAACGGCAAGCGCATAGCAAAAGGTTCCTTCAAAATGGATCCAGTGCTAACAGTGCAGCCAAACTCAACAAAACCGTGGACATTTATCTTCCCGGCTGAGCTTGTCGAGGCAGAAGGCGCGGATCTATCCCGCTGGACAGCACGCGTGCCTCAATAGTATCTTTTATCCGCCTTCCGTAAAGGGAGGCGGTTTTTCATTGCGAAGAGGAAGCGCAAAGACCCGGCCATGAAGTTACTTAAAAACCAGTTGACAGTATCATAGAAAAGGCTGCTTTAAAAAAGCACATCGAAAAACCCACCTTCCG
>DEQA01000059.1:20579-21579 GCA_002359075.1 Planococcaceae bacterium UBA3378 | reverse complement strand
ATTCGAAGTGAAAAGAAATTCAATGGAATCGATGAATTAGTAGCACAAATTGAAAAGGATAAGCAGGCAGCAGTCGAATATTTAAACAACCATGCATAATAGTTGCTTGTCTATATAAAATATGTTACGATTTATCAGTACAAAAACCGTACGAACCTTAGCTCGGCTTTTCGATACTCCAACGATCGCTTAGCTAATGGGGATATTTTTTACTATTTAGGAGGTCCATTCATATGGCAATCACAAAAGAACGCAAAAACGAAATCATTGCTGAGTACCGCACACACGAAAGCGATACTGGTTCACCAGAAGTACAAATCGCTGTATTAACTGCTGAAATCAACGCTTTAAACGCTCACTTAGCAACTCACAAAAAAGACTTCCACTCACAACGTGGTCTTCTTAAAATGGTAGGTCGTCGTCGTCACTTACTTAAATACCTACGTAACACAGACGTACAACGTTACCGTGAATTAATCAACAAACTTGGATTACGTCGCTAATCTATTCGAAAGGCTGAGCGTGTTCATGTAGCTCCTGCACACAAACTGTTTGGTCAGGCGTGGCGTGAGCGGACGCGTAAAGCTAGACATGACAAAAAGCGGGATTTTTCCCGCTTTTTCTTTATGTAGTTAGCGTGGCAATCATCTCCTAAATTGGCATCCTGAAAATTCACGTAATTTATTGAAAATATTTAGCATAGAAAACGCATTTTTGATACACTAACTATGGTACATAATAAAGTAACGTAGAGTGTCTTAATGTAGAAAGGGGTTCATTAGATGAACGACAAAAAGGTCTATTCATACGAATGGGCTGGCCGTCCTTTAGTAATAGAAGTAGGACAGTTAGCAAAACAAGCAAATGGCGCAGCAATGGTGCGTTACGGGGAAACAGCGGTACTGGCGACTGCTACTATGTCAAAATCTCCGAAACCGTTAGATTTCTTCCCATTAACAGTAAACTATGAAGAACGATTATACGCAGCAGGTAAAATTCC
>DEQA01000059.1:0-20493 GCA_002359075.1 Planococcaceae bacterium UBA3378 | reverse complement strand
ATGTTCCCGGATGGCTTCCGTAATGAAGTACAAGTTATTTCCATGGTTATGTCAAATGACCAAGATTGTCCTTCAGATATGGCAGCAATGTTTGGGTCATCCCTAGCATTAGCCATTTCGGATATTCCATTTGATGGTCCGATTGCAGGTGTGCATGTTGGTTACATCAATGGGGAATTTGTAGTGAACCCGACAGTGGAGCAAGCTGCGAAAAGCACAATTCACTTAACAGTAGCAGGGAACAAAGATGCGATCAACATGGTAGAAGCGGGTGCACTAGAAGTACCGGAAGAAATCATGCTGGAAGCGATTATGTTTGGACATAAAGAAATCCAAAAATTGATTGCCCTGCAAGAAGAGATTGTTGCAGAAGTAGGAAAAGAAAAGCGTCCTGTAGAGCTTTATGAGCTTGACGAGGAGCTTACAGCAGCGATTAAAGCATCTAGTGAAGCAGATATGATCGCAGCAATCCAAACAGTGGATAAACAAGAGCGTGAAGAAAATATTACAGCTGTGAAAAACCGTGTCATCGAAGCATATGAAGCGGAAGAAGCTGATGAAGAAACACAAAAACAAGTAAAAGCTATTTTAGATAAAATGGTAAAAGATGAAGTACGCCGTCTAATCACAGAAGAAAAAATCCGTCCAGATGGCCGTAAGCAAGACGAAATCCGTCCGCTATCTTCAGAAGTAGGCATTCTGCCGCGTACTCACGGTTCAGGTCTATTCACGCGTGGTCAAACACAGGCGCTTTCTATTTGTACATTAGGTGCACTAGGTGATGTACAGATTATTGATGGTCTTGGTGTAGAAGAATCAAAACGCTGGATGCACCATTACAACTTCCCGCAATTCTCTGTAGGGGAAACAGGCCCAATGCGCGGGCCGGGCCGTCGTGAAATCGGACATGGTGCGCTTGGTGAGCGTGCGCTGTTAGCAGTGATTCCAGACGAAAAAGATTTTCCATATGCAATCCGCTGTGTATCTGAAGTTCTTGAATCAAACGGTTCAACTTCTCAAGCGTCAATCTGTGCTTCGACATTAGCAATGATGGATGCGGGTGTGCCATTAAAAGCACCGGTTGCAGGTATTGCGATGGGTCTAGTGAAAAAAGGCGAACATTATACAGTATTGACAGATATTCAAGGTATGGAAGACCATCTTGGTGATATGGACTTCAAAGTGGCAGGTACAGCAAAAGGTGTTACAGCCCTTCAAATGGATATTAAAATCGATGGTTTATCACGTGAGATTTTAGAGGAAGCATTGACACAGGCGAAAATCGGCCGTATGCAAATTTTAGAGCATATGATGTCTACTCTTTCACAGCCTCGTGAAAAACTGTCAAAATACGCGCCGAAAATTGTTGTGATTAAAATCAACCCAGATAAAATCCGTGATGTAATCGGACCTGGCGGTAAACAAATCAACAAAATCATTGATGAAACAGGCGTAAAAATTGATACAGAGCAAGATGGCACAATCTACATTTCTTCAGCAGATGAAGAGATGAATCAACGTGCAAAAGAAATTATCGAATCAATCGTCCGCGAAGCAAAAGTCGGCGAGTACTACATGGCGACAGTAAAACGGATCGAGAAATTCGGTGCATTCTGTGAAATCTTCCCAGGAAAAGACGGCCTATTGCATATTTCCGAAATCCAAGAGGAACGCACAAAAGCAGTAGAGGACGTATTAAAATTGGGCGATCAGCTTCTTGTAAAATGTATTGAAATTGATAACCAAGGCCGTGTGAATCTATCACGCAAAGTGGTTATTAAAGAAGAAAAAGAACGCGCTGAGCAAGAATAAAAATCAATTTGCCGGCAAGACAATAGGCAAATGGTTAGATAACGACAAGATGGAGAGGTTGTACTTCGGTGCAGCCTCTTATTTGGTCAATTGGGGGAACTATGGTTAACGTAACGAAATGTAAAAATGGTGTAAGAATTGTATCGGAGCAAATTGATCATGTCCGCTCTTTATCTGTCGGCATATGGGTGAACGCAGGTTCAAGATATGAAACACCCGAAGAAAATGGGATTACACATTTTATAGAGCATATGCTATTTAAAGGAACACATACGCGCTCTGCAAGACAAATTGCAGAAGAGTTCGACCGGATTGGCGGCGAAATTAATGCCTTTACATCAAAGGAGAATACATGCTATTTTGCCAAAGTGCTAGATCACCACGGTGAGCTCGCTATTGAGATTCTCGCAGACATGTTTTTTAATTCTGCCTTTCTTCCGGAAGAGATTGAACGGGAACGGCAGGTTGTGCTGGAGGAAATCTATATGAGTGAAGATGCACCGGATGATGATGTCCATGAGATTTTATGGAGCGTCATGTACCCCGACGACGCGCTTGGCAGACCGATTTTAGGAACAGCAAAAACGCTTGCCATGTTTGATGCCGAAATGATTCGCCGCTACATGGCAAAGCATTATACACCGCAAAATATTGTCATTTCAGTCGCAGGCAATATACAGCCGGGACTGCTTGAAAAAATAGAGGAGCTGTTTGGGGCATTTGATCCTTCCCCGCAGGCTGTGGAAACAGAATTAACATATCCAGCTTTCCAAGCAGGTGAAATTGTAAAAGTCCGTGACACCGAGCAGGCGCATATTGCGATTTCCTTCCCGGCAATCGGCGTGAAAGATCCGAATATGTACAGCTTTATTGCACTAAATAATATTATCGGCGGCAATATGAGCTCCCGTCTATTTCAGGAAGTGCGGGAGGAGCGCGGTCTGGCTTATTCAGTGTTCAGCTATCAATCGAGCTATGCCGATGTAGGTGCTTTTACGATTTATGCAAGTGCCTCCAAGCAGAATCTTGACAGCCTGCAGCATCAGATCGATAATACCTTGTTTGATTTAGTGACAGGCGGCGTTACAGAAGAAGAATTGGAAAATGCGAAGGAACAGCTGAAGGGCAGCTTCGTATTGGGACTGGAAGGAACGGAAGCGCATATGAACCGAAACGGGATCAATGAGCTTGTTCACGGAACGCACCGGTCAGTCGATGAAATATTAGAACGGATCGATGCCATTACGATGGAATCAGTGGATGCCCTGATTGAGCAGATTTTAAAAGCCGAGCCGGCAATCGCCATCATCGGCCCGCAATAAAAAAAGGCGTGCTGCCCGGGTGCAGCACGCTATTTTTGTTTTCCTTTCATCCTTTCAGAAGCATAGACGGCACAGATTCCAATAAACAGACCGGTCGTCAGCCACATCATAATACCGTTCCATTCCCCGTCAAAAACTGTGACGTTCATTAAGACAACAAATTGCATAAGCGCAGCGAGCCAAAACATTGCTTTCATCAGATAACCTCCTTTGTTTCATAAAGCCGAATGGATTTTTTAAGTGAGAAATAAAACAGTATCATGCTAATCATTGGAAAAATGAGCAGGCGTAAGTAGAATGATGGCTCATGGTCCCATATTAAAAGCAAAGCGAGATGCGGGAAAAGAATAAAAAATAATGCGGCAAACAAGCCGAGCAGGGAATCAGTCATACTCTCTTTAAAATGTTTGCCGTAGAAATTAAAATACATTTCTATAGCGGCACTTGCAATACTGACGGCAAAAAATCCTGCAAAGGGAATGAGGAAATGATCTCCTTCCGTTCGCTGAATATCCGTATAAATTTGGGCAGGAAGAAGAACAACATAAATCATGACGATATGGAATAATACAGATGTGTACACAGCTGTGACAATATCCCGCCTTGATATAGGAAATGAGTGGACGAGATAACGCATTTTCTGTTCCTTTAGTAAAGACATATGGCGAAAAGAGCTTGTCGTAAAGATAAGTGCATAGATAAGGGCTGGCATTATATCCTCATTTCGGACGGAGAATAGGCTGATACCGAATGTGATAAATAAAACGAGCAGCATCGTTTTCCCATTCCTTTTTAGCTGCAAATAGACAAGGGCTTTCATTTCTCATCCTCCTATGTTATATCGAATGTAGTAACAAAATAAATGACTGCTCTGTAATTTACCCATGTGATGAGACAAATGGCACCGGACGCTATTGCCAGCATACTGCCGTTAAGCGTGATATCTCCCGCTTGCAGAGCATAAAAAGGTGATACCCCAAGAGCGTATAGAAGCCCAAAGAAAGGGAATAGCATCAGAACGGAGGCTGCCTTTTGGTTTGGAAGATGAGCAATCAGCAGGAGCAGGTTAACAATCAGGAAAGAGAGAAACAAAGCGATCCCGGCTGCTGACGCCCAGCCACTCCAACTCCAGCCTTCCTCCAGGCGGCTCATGAAAAGATAGAGTGTAAAAAACAAGATTTCATAGTTGGCCGTAACGCGGGCCAAAAAGATAAATTTCGTTTGGACTAGTTCAACTTTTGAAATCGGCATGACAGAAAATATCTTTTCATTGTCTTTAAAAAACTGGAGAAACTTCATTGTGAGCATAATGACCGATGCAATCACTCCACTGCTAA
Source organism: Planococcaceae bacterium UBA3378 (assembly GCA_002359075.1). Classification (GTDB taxonomy): domain Bacteria; phylum Bacillota; class Bacilli; order Bacillales_A; family Planococcaceae; genus Lysinibacillus_B. Next base: position 16,022 of record DEQA01000059.1, on the reverse strand, counting down.
ATGCAAGGGAAGATTGTTCGAATAAAAGGAAAATTCCTATGTAAAAAAATACGGTAACAGGAATGACCAAGAGTGGCGTACTCATATTGCGAAAGTAATACTGCAAAAGCATATTACGCATACCTCAACCTCCCTTCACAAAAAACACCATAATTTCTTCAATTGTTGGCTTATGAAGAGGAAAAGCAGGACTAACGAATTCCCGCTTCACAAGAAGCTCCATTCCAAATGTACCGGGACGTTTTCCAACGATGGCATGTGTAGGAATTTCCTTTGCCTGCTCCCTGCTCCCTTTCCATAAACCGTAATCATAAAGCAGCGAATCCTTCGCTTCGGAAAACAGAACTTCACCCTCATGAATAAACGTAATCGTATCGGCGATCTTCTCCAAATCACTTGTAATGTGGGAAGAAAACAGGATCGAATGTGTTTCATCCTCCATAAAGTCAAGCAGTACATCTAGCATTTCATCTCTCACAACGGGATCGAGTCCGCTTGTCGGTTCGTCTAAAAGGAGCAGCTTTGGATGGTGAGAGAGGGCAAGAATGATCGCAAGCTTCATTTTCATCCCGCGGGACAAGTTCTTCACTTTATCATATTTTGCTACATCAAAGCGGTCCAATTGAGAAAAGAAAAAGGCGCTATCCCACCGTTTATATACCTTTTGATAGATTTTCTCCAAATCAATTGCCGTTAGGCTGTCGGGTACATGCAGCTCATCAAATACGATGCCCAGATCTTCACGGATTTCCGTTTCAAATTGGGCGTGGTCCTTGTCAAAAATAAAAATTTCGCCGCTCGTCTTTTTTAGTAGATTCAAAATACAGCGAATAATAGACGACTTACCGGCACCGTTTTGCCCTATAAGTCCCATCACAGTCCCTTGTGTCAATTCAAATGATATATTCTGCAGTTCGAATTTGCCGATCTTTTTAGAAAGGCCTTTCACTTCTAATGCATTCATCCTCTCATATCCTTTCAAATTAAAATTACTTGTTCGCATAAATCTTTATAGAGAGAAGATAGGAAAGTAACAGTGGCAGCAGCATAATAAAAGGTGTGCCATATGCTAGTAACTTCAATATCTGTATAGAAGGCAGAGTGATGGAAAATCGTGTCCTTTTGCACATCAAAAGATACATTCTTCAAAGTAAAGGCAGGAAATGTTTTATATAGATGTCGAACGGAAATGGCTGTCATCCTTACTCCTCCTCCAATAATAATGTAAAAAGATCAAGCAGCTCTTCCTTTGCCATGTTCGCTGTTTTTGCAAGATGGATCGATTTGACAAGATGCTCCTCAATTTGGCGGATCAGCTCCTCGCGTAAAAAATCCTGATTGCGCTCTGCGACAAAACTTCCCTTGCCTGCCACCGTTTCAATAAAACCGTCCCGTTCGAGATCGGAATACGCACGCTTTGTTGTCATGACACTAATTTTTAATTCCTTTGCGAGCATACGAATCGAAGGTAGTGCATCACCAGGCAAAAGGGAACCGCTCAGGATTGCCTGCTTCATCTGCTCGGTGATTTGCTCATAGATCGGCTTATCACTTGCATTGCTTAATTTGATGATCAAACTGTCCCCTCCCTGAAAAAATAACTGTATATATACAGAATATACAGATAATGTAATGTATGTCTAGCAAAAAGAATTATGCTTGCGGTCACACAATGAGAATTTGCATGCATATAGTAGTGGTAAGCTCGCTTGGGAGGAGGGAAATGATGCGATTATCTGAGCTTGCGGAAAAAGAACTAATTGAAATGGAGAATGGGATGAGGTACGGCTTTTTATCGGAATCAGAATGCCTATTTGATGTGAAAACAGGGAAAATTCATGGTTTTGAATTAGCCTCTGCAGTTAGTTTGCCGTTTCTCAAAAAGAAGCAGGAACATGGTTTCATTCCGTGGGAGGAAATTCTATTAATTGGTGAGGACCGCATTCTGTTTCAAAAAATTCATACAAAAAAGCATGAGCGGCTATGACAGAACGGTGGTTAATAATTGGCGGAGACGCAAGGATGAAGGAGCTGGCGAAAATGATTTCAGCCCCGCATCGCACTGTCTTCTATAAAAATGCAACAACCTGGGATGCCGGGGTAAACGCAACTGTTCTGGATTTTGGCCCGGATCATATTGTTTTGCCGATCCAGCCATTAGCAATCGATGTCCCGTTGTTGCTTGGAACAAAGCATGTGAAATTTTACGCGGGGAGATTGACGGACGAGTGGCGGGCAATGTTGAAAAATGAAAGAGTCGTTCAATATTTAGAAAATGAATCATTCATATGGAAAAATGCTGCACTGACTGCTGAGAGCTTCATCTCTTACTGGTATCAAAAAGAATGGACGCTGCGCGGGAAACATTTTATTGTTACCGGTTTCGGACGGGTTGCGAAATTACTGGCACAGGCTTTAACCGGCTTGCATGCCGATGTGACGATTGCCGTACGCTCCCGCCCTCAACGCCTCGAAGCCGAGCTTCTTGGATATGATACGATTTGTTTGCAGCCTGAATATATTAAGGATGCGACCGCACTTATAAATACGATACCGGCTCAGTGGCTGACACAGCCGTTCAGTGATGTTATGAAAATGCCGATTTATGATCTTGCTTCGGCACCGGGCTGCTGTTATTTTGTGACGCGGCAGGATTATACACCGTTACTTGCATTGCCTGGGAAATACTTTGCAGAAGATGCGGCCGATCTTCTTTATGACTCAATTATGGAGGGGTGTGAATGTTAGAGGGAAAACGGATTGGGTTAGGCATCACTGCCTCCCACTGCACCTATGAAGATGTCATCCCGAAAATCAAAAACTTAACAGATGCGGGAGCAGTCGTCGTCCCGATTGTTACGCCATCCGTGTTGCATGCAGCAACACGTTTTGGTACGGGAGCAGAATGGATTGAAAAAATTGAAAACCTTGCAGGTGAAAAGGTCATTTCCTCGATGGCGGAGGCTGAGCCGCTTGGGCCGAGCAAGCCACTGGATTGCATGATTATCGCCCCTATGACAGGGAATTCCATTAGTAAGTTCGCCAATGCCGCAACGGATTCACCGGTACTCATGGCGGCAAAAGCAACATTGCGTAACGGAAGTCCAGTCGTTCTCGGTATTTCTACAAATGATGCGCTTGGATTAAACGGCATGAACATCATGAAACTTTTAAATGCAAAGAATGTATATTTTATACCGTTTGGCCAGGATGACCCAATTAACAAACCGACTTCCATGATTGCCGATTTCAATAAAATGGTTGAGACTGTCCATCATGCCATTACTTATAAAAAACAATACCAGCCAATTTTTATACAATTTTTGAAATAGTCGAAAAATCGTACACAACTTTCATAATTTGTGGTACAATATGCAACATTATGTAACTAGTTTTTTTTAGGAGAGATGAGACAATGACAAACCACTTTAATGTCGCTGTCGTCGGCGCAACTGGCGCAGTCGGCTCAAAAATGATGGAACATTTAATCAAACGTGACTTCCCCATCAAATCTATTAAATTTCTAGCATCGGCACGTTCAGCTGGCAAGCCGGTCGAGTTTAATGGCCACACATATACAATTGAAGAAGCTACACCAGAAAGCTTTGAAGGTGTAGATATTGCTCTCTTCTCTGCTGGAGGATCAGTATCCGCTGCTCTTGCGCCGGAAGCAGCAAAGCGGGGAGCGGTTGTTATTGATAATACAAGTCACTTCCGTATGGATCCAGAAGTTCCGCTTGTTGTACCAGAGGTAAATCGTCATGCGTTAAAAACAATTCCAAAAGGCATTATCGCGAACCCGAACTGTTCCACAATCCAAATGGTAGCAGCACTCCAACCAATCCGTGAGAAATTCGGCTTAACAAAAGTTATAGTATCTACATATCAGGCAGTTTCAGGTTCCGGTATTGCTGCAATCGAAGAATTAAAGACACAATCTGCCGAGTGGGAAAAAGGAAAGAATGTAGAAGCAAACGTTCTTCCTGTAAAATCAGATAAAAAGCATTATCCGATTGCCCGTAACGTCATCCCGCAAATCGATAAATTTACAGACAACGGCTATACATTTGAAGAAATGAAAATGATCAATGAAACGAAGAAAATTATGGAGCTTCCAGATCTTCATGTTGCAGCAACTTGTGTACGGGTTCCTGTCGTTTCAGGACATTCTGAATCCGTCTACATTGAACTTGAAAAGGAAGCAGCTGTAGAAGAAATTTTCACAGCCCTTAAAGAGGCACCAGGCATCGTTCTTCAAGATGATATAACAGCGCAGGAATATCCGATGCCGATTTATGCTGAAGGTGAAGAACCGACATTTGTAGGCCGTATCCGCCGTGATTTAGATAATCCGAAGGGCTTCCATATGTGGATTGTAGCTGACAACTTGCTAAAAGGAGCGGCACTAAACTCGATTCAAATAGCTGAAGCGATGATTGAGGATAACTTATTATAAAGGGGTGCGGAGTGTGAATTTAGGTCGTATTGGAACGGCAATGATTACGCCGTTTAAAAAAGATGGAACAATTAACTATCCAGAGCTGGAACGCATTATCAATCATTTGGTCGATAATGGAACAGATTCTATTATTGCATGCGGTACAACTTCTGAAAATCCAACTATGTCAACAGAAGAAAAAATTGAGGTTGTCCGCTTTACAGTGGAGAAGGTAGCTGGACGGATTCCGGTCATTGCCGGAACAGGGGATAATGAAACAGCCTATTCCATCATGATGACGCACAATGCCGAGAAGAACGGTGCAGACGGTATTATGCTTGTAACACCGTATTATAACAAACCAAACCAGCGCGGGATGTATGCCCACTTTGAAACGATTGCAAAGGAAACTTCCCTGCCTGTCATGCTTTATAATGTACCGGGTCGTACAGGGGCAAATATTATGGCGGAAACGACTATTGCCATAAGCAAGGATGTTCCGAATATTACATGTATTAAAGAGGCAAGCGGCAATCTCGATCAGATGGGTGACATTATTGAAAATGTTGATAAAGACTTCCTAGTTTACTCTGGAGATGATGGTTTAACGCTACCATTACTTGCTATTGGAGGAGCCGGCGTCATTTCTGTAGCATCACATGTAGTCGGAAATGATATGCAGCTGATGATTAAGGCTTTCGAACAAGGTAATCATACATTAGCAGCAAAAATCCATCGGGCACTGCTGCCGCTTGTCCGTGCATTGTTTGCGCAGCCAAATCCGTCACCAATCAAGTATGCGATGACGAAGCTTGGCTTTGATACATTAGATGTGCGCATGCCGATGATGGAGATGCTGCCTGAGGAGAAAGCAGCGTTTGACAGCATTTGGGATACGTATCAGGAAAAAGCAAAAGGCTTCCGCGAGCTGGCCATTCAACAATAACGATTCACTAAATCCATACGAAGTAACACACAATCTACCATTTAAGGAAAGAAACCAGCGTAATTACGCTGGTTTTTCTTTTTTACAGATAGGAACCTATAAATGTATTGAGGTATAAAAATAGCTGAACCTTGCTTCTTTTGTTCTCATACATAATAAAATCTGTCGAGTAAGAGGGCAACAGAGAGGAAAGGCTCCGCCTGAACAGAAAACAGGTACCCGTAAAAGGCTGCGGCAAAAAGCAATTATTGATCTTCTATATGTTCTGTATTCCTTTTAGCGTCTTTTTTCGTGCCTTCATAATAGAGAACGTGTATTTTTGATTTGTGCTTATGAGAAAGTCCACGTATAATGAGTTTTAAGTGGTTGCTGTTCGGGATAATTTTTTTAAAGAAAATATTGAATTAGTAGGTTAAGTAATGTCTAGGCATTTGCGCTATCTATTAGCGGGTTTGTAAGGGAAAAGAAAGCTAGAAGCACTGTATGAAAAGAATCATAGAGACGGAAAATAGCTTGTGAAAATGAAAATTTGCCTTTGCCTTCCCTCCGTGCTATAGGTGTACGTATGCGAAAAATGCCTTTTATATAGGAGGAAACAAAGTGAATAAAACGAAAAATGAAGTAATCCGCATTATCCCGCTTGGAGGAGTGGGAGAAGTCGGCAAAGCCATGTACGTAGTAGAAATCGATGAAGAGATATTTGTCGTAGACAGCGGGTTAATGTTCCCGGAGAATGAAATGCTGGGCATTGATATCGTCATTCCGGATATTACGTATTTAGAAGAAAATAAAGAGCGTGTCAAAGGGATTTTCCTGACTCATGGTCACGAGGACGCAATTGGCTCGATTGCCTATGTTTTGCAAAAAATTAAGGCACCGGTGTATGGTTCAAAATTAACGATTGCCTTAGCAAAAGAGCATTTAAAGGAACTTCCTGCGCCGCATCAGGTGAAGTTTTTTGAAGTAACGAACAAAAGCCGTATGAATTTCCGTACGACTTATGTGACATTCTTCCATACAACGCACTCGATTCCAGATTCGCTGGGAGTGGTATTCCACACATCTGAAGGAGCTATTGTGCATACTGGTGAATTTAAGTTCGACCAATCTGCTCAAGGAAAATTCCGTCCGGATTTGGCGAAAATGGCACAGCTTGGAGAAGAAGGCGTATTCATCCTGCTTTCTGAATCGACAGAGGCGGAGCGTCCTGGCTATACAACGAGCGAAACAGTAATTGCTGAGCGCCTGGCCAAAACATTCCACGCAGCACCGGGACGTATTTTGGTAGCTGTATATGCGTCAAACTTTATCCGTATTCAGCAGGTATTTACACAGGCACAGGCATCATATCGTAAAGTAGCGGTAGTCGGTAAATCGCTGGAGAAGGTAGTAGATCTTGGATTGAAGCTGGGCTATTTGGAAATTGAAGAAGATACATTCATTCCGGTAAGCGACATCCATAAATACGAGGATGATGAAATTGTCATTCTTGCAACAGGCAACCAAGGTGAGCCGCTTGATGCATTAGATAAAATTATTCGTAAACACCACCGTGATATTAAAATGAAAAGTACGGATACAGTGCTTATTACATTTACACCATCCCCAGGGCTGGAAGTACAAATGTACAACACGATGAACCAAATCGCAAAAGCGGGGGCACGTGTGTTATCAGCAGATAAAAAAGTGCATGTATCAGGTCATGGCAGCCAGGAAGACCTGAAGCTTATGCTGAATTTAATGCGGCCTAAATATTTTGTTCCGATTCAGGGAGAGTACCGCATGCTGATTGCCCACTCGAAGTTAGCCCAATCGATCGGTATGCATAAATCCCAGATTTTCATCGCTGATAAAGGGGATATTGTAGAATATAAAAATGGAAAAATGCGCATGAGCGGCCGGGTACAAGCTGGAAATGTCCTGATCGACGGCATTGGCGTTGGAGATGTTGGAAATATTGTACTCCGTGACCGGAAACTGTTATCCCAAGATGGTATTTTTATAGTGGTGGTAACATTAAACCGTGCACAAAAAAGAATTGCTTCGGGACCGGAAATTTTATCCCGCGGGTTCGTTTATGTAAGAGAATCCGAAGAGCTGATGGTTGAGGCAGCAGATATCGCGCGTACCGTTATTGAAAAGTATGTAAATAAAGACACGTTTGAATGGACAAACATTAAACAAGAGATACGTGACGAGCTTAATACTTACTTATTCCAAAAAACGAAACGCCGCCCAATGATCATCCCAATTATTATGGAATATTAAGACTAAAGGATTTTCTTTCGCTCGTGCAGCTGAAAGAAAATCCTTTTTCACTTTATCCTTGGTTCCCAATACACTTGTTATGTCAAAGACAGATACAAGGAATTGGGAAAATATATGTCCTTTATAAAAGAAAGCAGGTGTTTTGAATGGCTGAGAAGAAAAGTAAGAAGAGAGAGAAAGGACAAACGAAAGCAAAGAGTAAAGGCAGTAAGGAACTTCATCCGTTAGCATATGAAATTATCGGTATTGTACTTATTGCGTTTGCGATGATCTCATTTTTTGAAATGGGTGTAGTGGGAAGGCTTGTGGAAACCGTCTCGATGTTCTTCCTTGGCAATTTGCATTTCTTTGTTCCGTTTCTTTGTGTGTTTGTGGCAGGTATGCTGATGGTAAGACGACGTGGGGTGAGGCTGACAAACCGAATGGTCATCGGATTGTTATGTATTTTGGCAAGCTTTACCGTGTTCAGCCACTCGATTCTTTTTGAGCAGCTGCATCAGGCCAATCTTTTGTTAACTGATTCTGTACTCCGTGAAACATGGCGCATTTTAATTGAGGCAGAAGGGATTGCCAACCGCGGAGACTCACTTGGAGGAGGAATGGTCGGAGCCCTGTTGTTTAGTATGTTCCATATTTTATTTGATGCTTCCGGGGCTAAAATTGCAGCATTTGTTCTGTTTCTTATCGGGGTTATATTAATTACCGGTAAGGCACTCGTACCGATCTTAATCGAAAAGGGCCCAAGCATGCAGTTAAAGCTTAAGCGGCGTAAAGGGAAAAAGCCCACCGCACGCCCCAAACGTACAAGAGCCAACCGAGAGCCCGAAGAGACGGTCGCAACGGTAGAGGAAGAACGGGCAGAGTATTCAGAACCTGTTATTTCTGCTTTTACGGAAAATGTGATGAAGCGCAGTGAGGAAAAAGTGAAGCCGCAGGAGGAGCCGGAAATAGCAGGAGATATGGTTGTTTCTGTAGAAAGTACGGCCGAAAATGCTCTTTATACGTTACCTCCCTTCCAGCTGTTAAATCCTCCTCCTGAACATGACCAAAGCGGGGAATACAGCGTCATCCAGGCAAATGCCAAAAAATTGGAGCAGACATTTCATAGCTTTGGCGTCAAAGCGCGGGTTATGCAGGTTCATCTTGGTCCTGCTGTGACGAAGTATGAAATTCTACCAGATGTTGGCGTGAAGGTAAGTAAAATCGTTGGCTTACAGGATGATTTAGCATTGGCATTAGCCGCAAAAGATATACGGATTGAGGCGCCGATTCCCGGCAAATCGGCGATCGGTATTGAAGTGCCAAACAGTGAAGTGGCAATTGTAACATTACGTGAAGTGTTAGAAGCAAAGGAAAATAATCGTCCCGATGCCAAGCTTCTTATAGGGTTTGGCCGTGATATTACTGGACAAGCTAAGCTTGCTGAGCTGAATAAAATGCCGCACTTACTTGTAGCAGGATCGACGGGAAGCGGGAAATCGGTCTGTATTAATGGCATTATCGTGTCCATTTTAATGCGGGCTGCTCCGCATGAAGTAAAAATGATGATGATTGACCCGAAAATGGTGGAATTAAATGTTTATAATGGCATTCCTCATCTCCTCGCCCCTGTTGTGACGGATCCACGGAAGGCAGCACAGGCATTACAAAAAGTTGTGTCAGAAATGGAGCGCCGCTATGACTTATTCTCACATACAGGGACACGGAATATAGAAGGCTATAATGAACATGTCGACACCCATAATAAGGAAAACGAAGACAAGCAACCGAAGCTTCCGTATATCGTCGTAATCGTGGACGAGTTGGCCGATCTGATGATGGTGGCACCGGGAGAAGTGGAGGATGCGATTACCCGTCTTGCCCAAATGGCAAGGGCTGCCGGTATCCATCTTATTTTAGCTACTCAACGGCCTTCGGTGGATGTTATTACCGGTATCATCAAAGCGAATATTCCTTCACGAATAGCCTTTGCTGTATCAAGTGCCATTGATTCCCGTACCATCCTGGATATGGGAGGAGCTGAACGGCTGCTAGGGCGGGGGGATATGCTCTTCCTTCCAGCAGGCGCCTCAAAGCCGACACGAGTACAAGGTGCATTTTTATCGGATACCGAAGTGCAGACAGTGGTGGATTATGTGATTTCCCAGCAAAAGGCACAATATGAAGAAGCAATGATCCCGACAGATGAGCCGGTGCAGGAAATGTCAGAAGAAAAGGATGCATTGTATGATGAAGCCGTACAAATGGTCGTTGAGATGCAAAGTGCCTCCGTATCCATGCTGCAACGTAAATTCCGTATTGGCTATGCAAGAGCAGCGCGTATTATGGACCAGATGGAGATGAGAGGTGTCGTTAGTCCGCCGGATGGCAGTAGACCAAGACAAGTTCTTGTGACTAAAGCCATGATCGAATAATCACAGAATAGAGCGAAAAAATAGTATGATGTAATTGTGGCGATTTTTAGCCTGTTAGAAAAAAAGTAGGATTTACTATATAATTTTTTTTTGAAAATGTGTTTGCATAATTAAATAAAAGTGTTATATTAATCAACGAATTAGTAGGAATTGTTGTACATCAGATGTCTGATCTCTAATTTTGGTGGTGGTGTAAGTGACAATTAAAACTGATCATCGTCATTTATACTTGCAGGTGATTGACCGGTTAAAATCGGATATCGAAAAGGGAGTCTATCATGAAAATGAAAAGCTTCCATCCGAATTCGAACTATCCAAATCACTTGGAGTAAGCCGTGCTACCTTAAGGGAAGCATTGCGGCTATTGGAAGAGGAAAACGTTATCGTACGTCGTCATGGTGTAGGGACATTTGTAAATCCAAAACCAGTTTTCACATCGGGGATTGAGCATCTTTCGAGTGTATCTTCCATGATTGAAAAAGCTGGAATGGAGCCGGGGACTATCTTTATGAGTGCGAAGGAAGAAGAACCTACTGAAGACGACCTGAGTCGATTCCAAACCGACATTGATGACAATGTAATCACGATTGAACGTGTAAGAACAGCAGATGGCGAACCGGTTGTCTATTGTATTGATAGAGTACCGTCCAGCTATTTGCCGCAACAGTTTCTGAAAAACGAAGATTTATCCATTTTTTCGGCCCTTGAGAAATCAGGGAACCTGCGAGTAGCATACGCGGTGACATATATTGATCCGATCGGCTACCATGAAACGGTTTCGCCCATTTTAAAATGCGGGCCAGAAACGGCATTGCTCGTACTGAAGCAGCTACATTACGATGACAATGACCGGTTAGTACTGTATTCAAAGAACTACTTCCGGGCTGATAAATTCAGCTTCCATGTAGTTCGTAAACGGGTGTAGAACAACGTATTTTTCCTGCTAATTAAAACATTCCTTTGGGGGGACTCACTAATGAAAAAACGTAAATTTGGTTTATTAATCTCATCTGTAGTAGCAGCTGGCGCTATTTTGGCAGCATGTGGCAGCGACGAGGACAAAGACACTTCAAACAACGATACAGCTGGCGACAAAGGGAATGAAGAAGCTGGCGGCGAATTAACACTAGCTATGGTAACAGACGTTGGTGGTGTAGATGATAAATCATTTAACCAATCAGCTTGGGAAGGAATCCAAGAGTGGGGCGCTGATAATGGCCTGAAAAAAGGTAACGGCGGGTTTGATTACTTACAATCTAAGTCAGACGCTGACTACAATTCAAACCTAAACAACTTAATTCGTCGTGACTTTGACCTAGTATTTGGTGTAGGATACATGATGGATGATGCAATTTCTGAAATCGCAAGTGAAAATCCTGATCAAAAGATCGCGATCATTGACTCTTCAGTAGATGCGCCTAACGTAGCTTCTATCCTGTTCAAAGAGCAAGAAGGTGCCTTCCTTGCAGGTGTTGTAGCGGCATCAATGTCTGAGTCAGGCAAAATCGGATTTGTCGGCGGTGCAGAAATTCCAGTAATTGAGCGCTTCCAAGCAGGTTTCGTGCAAGGGGCAAAAGCAGTAAACCCGGATATCGAAATCCAAGTTAAATCTACAGGTGTATTTGATAAACCGGAACAAGGTAAAATCACTGCTAACGCTATGTACTCTTCAGGAGTAGACATCATCTTCCATGCAGCAGGTGCAACAGGTAACGGTGTATTCTCTGAAGCAAAAGAACGTAAAGCGAAAAACCCTGATGCAAACATTTGGGTAATCGGTGTAGATGCTGACCAATATGACGAAGGCCGTGTTGATGATACACACAACGTAACGTTAACTTCAATGCTAAAAGGCGTAGGTGCTGCTGTTAAAGACGTAGCAGATCGTGCAAAAGCCGGTGAGTTCCCAGGCGGCGAAACACTTGTTTACGGTTTAGCTGAAGATGGTGTTGGTCTTGCTGATTCCCGCGGTGCGATTCCAGAGGATGTTTTAAAAGTGGTAGAAGAGTATAAAGCGAAAATCGCTTCTGGTGAAATCACAGTTTCAGAAACACCAGAAAAATAATCATTATTTCTACAACAGTCATCATAGAGGATTTTTCCTCTATGGTGATTTTATACTCTATCGTTAGAATTGGAAGATTCGAACAATTCGAAATGTAAGCGTTATACTTACAGAGAGGTTTCTGGTCCTCTTTTCCTATGAAAAAATTAATAGATGAAAGATTTTTTGTACAAAAAATCTTTCTTGTGTTAATTTATTATTACTATTTTATATAAATGGGCCTAAGGGAGTGAGTAGATTGGAATACGTGATTGAGATGCTTGGAATCCGCAAAGAGTTCGGTAATTTCGTAGCTAATAATAATATCACCCTCCAACTTAAAAAAGGAGAGATTCATGCACTGCTTGGTGAAAATGGTGCAGGAAAATCCACTTTGATGAACGTACTTTTCGGGTTGTACCAACCGGAAGGCGGAGAGATTAAAGTACGTGGGAAAACAGTGAAAATTACCGATCCGAATGTAGCGAATGACCTCGGCATCGGGATGGTCCACCAGCATTTTATGCTAGTGGAAAACTTTACGGTTACTGAAAACATTATTTTAGGCAGCGAGCCGACAAAATTCGGTGCCGTAAATATCAGAGCAGCAGCGAAAAAAATTAAGGAGCTGTCTGAGCGTTACCATCTAGATGTCGATCCATATGCAAAAATTGAAGATATTTCTGTCGGTATGCAGCAGCGCGTGGAAATTTTGAAAACGCTTTATAGAGGGGCGGATATCTTAATTTTTGATGAGCCTACTGCTTCATTAACGCCACAGGAAATTGACGAGCTAATGGCGATTATGCGTTTATTGATTAAAGAAGGAAAGTCTATCATTATCATTACGCATAAATTGAAGGAAATTATGGAAGTATCCGATCGTGTAACGATTATTCGCAAAGGTGAAGGGATCGGTACAGTAGTGACTGCCGAAACAAATCCAAATCAGCTTGCGGAATTAATGGTTGGACGTCAAGTGTCTTTCAAAACAGTGAAAAAGGAGCCGCAGCCTAAAGAAGTGGCACTTAACATTGAAAATCTGTATGTAACGGATTACCGCGGTGTAGATAAAGTAAAAGGGCTTAATCTACAAGTGCGAAAAGGTGAAATTGTCGGGATAGCAGGGATTGATGGAAATGGTCAATCAGAGCTGATTGAGGCAATTACAGGGCTGCGCGGCGTAAAGAGCGGTACGATTACACTGAACGGCCAAAATATTACCGGTCTGAAGCCCCGGAAAATTACAGAGGCGGGTATCGGCCATATTCCGCAGGACCGTCATAAACATGGATTAGTATTGGATTTCCCAATTGGCCATAATATCGTTCTTCAAACGTATTATCAGGAGCCGGTTTCTAAAAAAGGTGTTATGAATTACAAGAAAGTAAATGAAATAGCATGCCGCATCATCGAAGAGTATGATGTGCGGACTGGGCAAGGGGAAATGACGCCTGCCCGTGCACTTTCTGGTGGTAATCAGCAAAAAGCGATTATCGGACGTGAAGTGGACCGGAATCCGGAATTGTTAATTGCTGCATTGCCGACGCGAGGTTTGGATGTGGGGGCGATTGAATTTATTCACCAACGCCTGATCGAACAGCGTGATAAAGGGAAAGCGGTCCTATTAATTTCGTTTGAATTAGATGAGGTTATGAACGTGTCAGACCGTATCGCCGTTATTTATGATGGGACAATTATGGATACAGTACTGCCGAAAGATACAACAGAACAGGAGCTTGGTTTATTAATGGCCGGCGAACAGCTTAAGCAAACAAAAAAGGGAGGGAACGACTAGATGAGCAATCGTGTAGTTAACATACTCGTTCCTGTTATATCCATTATTATTGGTTTAATAGTAGGGGCAATCGTTATGCTTGTCAGCGGCTACGATCCGGTACAGGGATATATTGCTTTATGGGAAGGTATTTTTGGAGATGCCTATTCAATCGGGAATACAATTCGCCAAATCACTCCGTACATTTTAGCCGGTTTAGCGGTTGCATTTGCATTCCGTACAGGTCTATTTAATATTGGTGTTGAAGGACAGTTATTAATGGGCTGGTTAGCAGCAGCATGGGTAGGTTATGCGGTTGATCTGCCGCGTATTATCCACTTGCCACTAGCGTTGCTTGCTGCAGCGGCAGCCGGTGCCTTTTGGGCATTTCTTGTCGGCTTTTTGAAGGCACGGTTCAATGTGCATGAAGTTATTTCTTCTATCATGCTGAACTATACGGCACTTTATGTGATGAACGCCATCATTAAGCAGATTACAGACGGAGGCTATAAAACAGAAACTGTAGCCGAAACAGCTACATTACGCTGGCAGTGGCTCCGTGATATTACAGACAATTCAAGCATGCACTTAGGGATTGTTGTGGCAGTGCTTATGGTGCTGCTAATGTGGTTTATTCTTGAAAAAACAACACGCGGTTACGAATTAAAAGCAGTTGGCTTTAACCAAAACGCGGCAGAATATGCGGGGATGAGCGTAAAGAAAAATATCATTCTAGCTATGACAATTTCCGGTGTTTTTGCTGGTCTTGCAGGGGCAATGGAGGCGCTTGGAACGTATCAAAATGTTTCCATTAAAGCCGCTATGTCAGGGATTGGATTCGATGGGATTGCTGTTGCGTTACTAGGTGCGAATACACCTCTTGGAGTAGTATTCGGTGCGTCATTATTTGGTTCTCTGAAATATGGTGCTTTAAATATGCCGAACGCAGCCGGTATTCCGGAAGAAATCGTCTCCATCATTATCGCGTTAATTATCTTCTTTGTAGCTTCAGGCTATATCATTCGAGTGTTTTTAGAAAAAATGAGTAAGAAGAAGGAGGCGAAATAAGATGAGCTTTTTAGAAGTATTATATTTTATTATCCCTTCAGCCATCTTTTACGCCACGCCACTAATTTTTACGGGGATTGGTGCGTTGTTCTCGGAACGCTCAGGTGTTATTGGGCTAGGAGTAGAAGGGCTCATGGTCATCGGTGCATTCACAGGTATTTATGTTAATCTGGAGTATTATGATACATTCGGACACAATGTAATATGGGTGGCGATATTGGCAGCTCTTGTAGCCGGCGCTATCTTCTCTCTGCTCATTGCAGTAGCGGCAGTTACATTCCGTGCCGACCAAACAGTTATCGGGGTTGCCATTAACCTGTTGGCATTGGCACTGACGGTATTCCTTGTGAAGCTGATTTATCAAAAAGGCCAAACGGATATGATTGAAGCGCCGATTCGCCGCTTTGAAATACCATATTTATCGGATATACCGTTCATTGGCCCGTTACTGTTCCATGATGTATATAGTGTCTCTATTTTAGCCTTTATCGTCGCGATTGGTGCTTGGTTTGTTATTTACAAAATGCCATTTGGTCTGCGTCTTCGCTCAGTAGGGGAACATCCTATGGCTGCTGATACGATGGGGATCAATGTAACAAGAACACGGTACATTGCTGTTTTAATTTCGGGTGCATTAGCCGGCGTCGGCGGTGCAGTATTTGCCCAAACGATTCCGCTGGATTTCTCAGCTACAACAATTACAGGGCAAGGGTTCATTGCGATTGCAGCAATGATCTTTGGTAAATGGAATCCACTAGGTACGTTAGGCGCAGCTTTATTCTTTGGTCTAGCGCAAACATTGAGTAATGGCGGCAGTTCTATTCCGTATATCCAGGACATTCCGCTTGTAATACTGCAAATTCTGCCGTATGTCTTAACGATTTTAGCGTTAGCCGGATTTATTGGAAAAGCGACAGCACCAAAAGCATCAGGTGTCCCTTATATTAAAGGAAAACGCTGATTGCTCTTCTCAGAAAAACAAAGAAAATACGTACACACAACAACTTACAGCAAGTTGAGAGCCGCTTCGTTTCGAGGCGGCTCTTTTTGCTAGAGGGAATGTTTTC
>DEQA01000036.1 GCA_002359075.1 Planococcaceae bacterium UBA3378 | reverse complement strand
AACAGCTGCTGCTCCGCTCAGCGGCGGCGGAAGCAGTGATAGAGGATGATTTTGAATTGTATCCCATTAACGGGAAAGAGAGACTGGCGTTCATTAAGATGAAACCTGGTCAATATGCCTGTTATCGTCAGCTTGATGAATTGTTTAAGGAAACAAAAAAGCGCTGCGCGAGACTCCGTTTAAAAAAATAGAACGACAACCGTTCGGCTTCTGCCGTGCTTTTTATCATCTTGTTGTCTTAAATAATAAGAAAGCAGCCCAGGAAATTTTAATTTCCGGGCTGCTTTTTTTAACGGTCTTTATGATGAAATAGCATAATATGGCTTGTTTTATTCTTCCCCGTCATCCCCGCCGTCTTCATCATCTGTGGAAGGGGAAGTTGGAGAAACAGGCGGAGGAGTAGGAGTTGTTCCTGTTTGACCACCTTGCCCATTGTTTGGCGTACTGCCATTGTTATTATTTTGGTTACCATTATTATTTTGGTTTCCATTGTTATTTTGGTTGCCGTTGTTATTTTGGCTGCCATTACTATTTCCGTTTCCGTTGCCATTATTATTTTGGCTGCCGTTACCGTTTTGGTTCTGGTTGCCATTGTTGTTATTGCCATTGTTATTGCCTGGTTTTTGGATAGGCTCATCTACATCAGGTTCTTCCACATCAGGCTCTTCTGGCTCCTCTGTATCAGTGTCTGCTCCTTCAATATAGAGAGAAACAGTTCCTGGTGCACTACGATTTTCCCCATCCGTAGCCACAACAGAGAATGTGTAGGTGCTTCCTTGTTGTACGTTTGGAATGATCGCCTGTTTAGCGCCTGTTGTTTGAATCACGACAGCTTCCCCGTCGTCAATTTGCATTGTAACTTCATACGTATAATTTACCGGCTCTTCATCATCCGAAGCATCATCGTGTGACCAAGTCAACTCAATTTGCTGGCCAGCATCATTATACTTGGCATATACATCAGTAGGTGCTTCAATTTCGACTTCTTCTTCTTCCACAATTGCAACTTCTTTTGGTTCCGTTCCTTTTACAAACAGTTCTGTTGATTTTAAGTTTGACGGTGTAGTGCTGCTGGCAAGTTTTAAAGGATTACTGCCGACTACAATTGTCGCAGACGTAACCGAATCAGGCTGTTTGAACTTCGTATTTGGAACATTTTTTGACAAGTCCGTCATAATGGACTTGAACAATTTTTGTGGAAGTCGACGCTCTTCCCAGCTGGTAATTGGTTCAGTCCGTTTTTCATAACCGCTCCAAATAGCAATAGAGTAATTAGGCGAATAGCCTACAAACCAGGAATCCGGTACGGCTGAAGAAGGCAAATTATACTTTTTAAAGTCGTCAGCACTATAGTTTGTTGTACCTGTTTTACCTGCAATATCTACGCCAGGTACATTTGCTGCAGTACCGGAAGCATCCGTTTTGTTGCTTACTACATCTCGCAGCATATCAGTTACCATATAAGCGGTAGCATCGCTCATAGCAGATACTGATTTTGGCTTAAGACTCTCCGTTGAACCATCACGGTACTCGATTTTCGAAATAGCGTACGGCTCTGTATAGATGCCTTCATTGCCGAAAGCAGCATAGGATGCAGCCATTTGAATAGGGGAGATGTTAATATTACCTCCACCGATCGCATCGGAATACTCAAGGTTATCCACATCAATTCCTAGTTTAGAAACAAATTTTTGCGACTGTTCTTTTGTAACAGCCTTCAGTGTTTTTACTGCTGGAACATTCCGGGAAGCATATAGCGCTTTACGCACTGTCATCGTGCCCATATATTGATTATCCCAGTTGTTAATATTTTGGTTAGTATTTGGATATGTCATTGGTTCGTCGACGATTGTTTCTCCAGTTGACCATTTTAAATATTCAATAGCAGGACCATAATCTACAAGAGGCTTTAATGTAGAACCAGGATGACGACCCTTTAAGTCATCTGCATAGTTATATGTTCGTCCTTCATAGTTACGGCCGCCTCCAATCGCAGCGATCGCACCTGTTTGCGTATCAATGACAGAAATACCTGTTTGGATTGTTTCAGTCGGGAAATTGCTATCATCATTCATGATAGACTCGACCGTTTCCTGTGCGGCCGGGTCAAGTGTCGTATACACTTTAATCCCTTCTGCCAATACACTTTCCTTTCCTTTTTCTCCTAGCTCATTTAAGACGACATCTAAAAATGCCGGATATTTCGATGCGAAATTCGCTTTACGTTCCTCTTCAGGAAGGAGGCCGGCTGTTACATCCGTTTCCTTAGCGGCCTTTGCCTCTGCTTCAGTAATCTTGCCATGCTGTACCATCAGGCTTAAGACAATATCACGGCGCTTTTTGGCACGCTCGGGATTTTTGAACGGATTGTAGTTATTAGGGCTTTGCGGCATCCCTGCCAACAGGGCCATTTCCTCCAGTGTAAGCTCATCTAGCTCTTTACCGTAGAAATATTCAGCAGCCGTACCAAAACCATATATAGTGCCGGACATTAGTACTTTGTTGAAATACATCTCAAAAATTTCTTCCTTGGAATATTGGCGTTCAAGCTTGATCGCAAGCCATGCCTCCTGTGCTTTACGTTCTAATTTCTTTTCATTAGTAAAGAAGGAGTTCTTTACAACCTGCTGGGTGATTGTACTTGCACCTTGTGCTCCAAAGCCGTCACGTAAGTTGGCAACGACAGCTCCGCCAAGACGCCAAATATCTATTCCGAAGTGTTCAAAGAAGCGGGAGTCCTCTGTTGCGATAATGGCATCGATCATCTCCTGCGGAATATCTTCATATTCTATATATTTACGGTTTTCCCCTGCACCGATTGTGGCGAATAGATCTCCGTTAACATCGTAAAATTCAGATGAAATAGGGTCCTTCAGCGCTTCCTCATCCAGCTCAGGCGCCTTGCTTACATAGTAAGCAAAAAGACCGGCACCCCCGATAAAAAGAGCGATTCCGACAGCTACAATCGCCAACCCGATTCGTTTGAACCAAGTTTTTAATGGGGAACGATTTTTTTTCTTTTCCATTTCACGTGCTTTTTTTATATCTTCACGTGTACGTCTTCTTTCTGTCACGTTTTCTTCTCCTCACTTTCACAAACTACTTGTTTGCGATGAACTTTTTTACGACTTGTAAGTAGTCAAGACGTGGCGCATACCCAAGCGCCAGCTCTTCTGCAAACTCCTCAAATACAGCCAATGGAATTGATTTGCGTCCACCAGCTTCCATCTCAAGCCATGCTTTTTCAATCATCTGAAATGGTGCCACAAAAGTCCGGTCCAGCTTTGAAAAGCGCACGATGAAAAATGCAATGCCTTTTTGTACGACAACAGCCTGCATATGCTTAATTTGGTGCAGATGAATGTTCTTTAAGGGAAACGAGGTTTTACTTTCCGTTTCCTTTGCCTCAAAATCAATATAATAGCCGTTCCATACCCCGTTATAGTCTGTCGTAGATGGCGTTCGAAAATACGCTTCACGTATTACCGCAGCACTACGCTTTGGATATTCTACTTTGACGATTTGGATCGGCACAGGTTTCTTGTAAATATTGGCTAGACCATTCGCTACATAAAAGTCATTTGTTTCATTCAAGTCGTCCTCTAGGCTTTTCCCTCGATTGCTGAATGATATGTCTGTTTTTAGTTTCTTTTTTTCAGGCGACTCAATTTTCTTTGGTTGATATACTTTCCCATTCGGATAGCGGAAAGCCATGGAATCACCCCTTCTTCTTTTACATTACGACATTAGTGTACCATAACATTTACGCAAAAAATCATACGTTTTAGCGAACGTTGACTAGTTTTGGCAAACGCGTAGGAACTTTTTGATTTACGTCTAATACGTCTTCCAAAGGAGGTCGGAAGATGCAAAGAATTAACCGTTTATTGGACCTTGTTGAATGTATAGAAGAATTATTGACGGTGCGTATGGAATATGAACAAGTCCAGGCCAGCACTGCACTGCAGGTGAAAATCGCACAGGCAAATCAAAAAATAGTAAACGCTCATCAAAAAGTTAGCTTAGCAGAAAAGAAGTACAACGTAAAGAATACACGTTCCCCTGTCAGTAGTGAAATAGGATAGTTTTTGGTACACTTAATAATAAAGAATATTTTGAGGTGTACGAAATGGAATTACTTGCAATGACAACGAAACTTCTTGCGGTGTGTGATGAGGCGGCGGCACGATTTTACGATATGCGTGAACGGGATGCCGAACCTGATTTTTTTAACGAAGTAAAGCCGTACGCAGATGAAATGCGGGCTCAACTTGAAACTTGGCAGCAACTTGCCTATGAATGGATTGCAGCAAATCAGCCGAAATATATGCGTAAGCAGCAGATTGACCATGCACGGGAGGCGATGGAACAATTTATTGTGCAGTCCTTTTATAAAGCTACCAGTAAAAAACGGCTAATTCAATCTATCGAATCAACTAAATATACACTAGGATCATTAAAGCGCTATGTAGAGGAGGAAAGTCCGCATGTTTAGCAAGAAAAAGTCCATCAGCGAGCTGCTCCAGGCATGGCGGTATGACGAAGAGCTGAAAGAGAATATCGTGCACTGGCATACGCTGGATGGAAAAGCAGCGGAGTATGAACCTTTTCCCGAGGAGCTGCATCCATCTTTAAAAAATGCGTTGCAAAAACGTGGTATTGAACAATTATATACCCATCAGCGTGAAGCATTTAATAAGGCAGCACGGGGCGTTTCGTTTACAGCCATCACTCCTACTGCATCCGGTAAATCACTTTGTTATCATCTGCCTGTTTTGCAGGAAATAATCAGCGACAAGTCAAGCCGTGCGATTTATTTATTCCCTACAAAGGCGCTTGCGCAGGATCAGAAAACAGATTTAAATGAACTGATTGAAGCAACGGGGGAAGAAGTCTTAAGCTATACGTATGATGGTGATACAGCACCTGGGATCCGGACAAAAATAAGAAAAGCAGGGCATATTATTATGACCAACCCGGATATGCTCCATTCCGGTATCCTTCCCCATCATACAAAATGGGTGTCGTTGTTTGAAAACCTAAAATACATTGTGATTGATGAGCTTCATACGTATAAAGGAGTTTTCGGCAGCCATGTAGCCCATGTCATTCGGCGCTTGAAACGAATTTGTGCGTTTTATGGTTCAAATCCTGTATTTATCTGTACGTCGGCAACGATAAAAAATCCGAAAGAGCTGGCAGAAACGTTAACAAATGAAAAGCATGAACTCATCGCAAACTCTGGTGCGCCGATTGGGAAAAAGACATTTATTTTTTATAATCCGCCGATCGTCAATACGACATTTGGTGTTCGGCGCAGCGCGGTGCTGGAGGTGAGGGATTTAGCGAAACGGTTATTTGAAGCAGGCATTCAGACCATTATTTTTGCTAAATCACGTGTGCGTGTCGAAATGCTTGTTACCTATTTAAATTCATTGACAGCTAAGAAAATAAATGATGATTCAATTCAAGGCTACCGCGGCGGCTATCTTCCAAGTGAGCGCAGGGCTATTGAAAAGGGATTGCGGGACGGCTCCATTCAAATGGTTGTATCGACAAATGCCCTGGAGCTTGGTGTTGATATCGGCCAGCTGCAGGCTTGTATTATGACAGGCTACCCGGGCAATATTGCAAGTGCCTGGCAGCAGGCGGGGCGTGCCGGCCGCCGACAGGATGAAGCACTCATTATTTATGTCGCCCAATCAACAGCACTGGACCAGTACATTGTCAATCATCCAACATACTTCTTCGGTACACATCCTGAAGAAGCACGTATCAATCCGGATAATATCATTATTTTAATGGATCATTTAAAATGCGCTGCCTTTGAACTGCCTTTTTCCATGACGGATACGTACGGAGAATTTACTGTACAGGAGCTGCTTGCCTATTTGGAAGAGGAAGGTGTGCTGGTTAAAACGAGCACTCAATGGCACTGGATGAGTGACCGCTTTCCTGCACATGAAATCAGCCTGCGCTCGGCAGCACAGGAAAATGTCGTCATTATCGATATGACATTACCGCAAAATAAAGTAATCGGCGAAATGGATACATACAGCGCCATGACATTACTTCATGAAGAAGCGATTTATATGCATCAAGGCACACAGTTTCAGGTGGAAAAGCTTGATTGGGAGGAAAAGAAAGCCTACGTACGGGAAGTAGAGGTCGATTATTTTACAGATGCTAATCTGGCTGTTGAACTAAAAGTGCTGAGTGAGGACAAATCAGCAGAGTACAAAGCGGCTACCGTCAGTTATGGGGATGTCAGTTTGCTCGCGATCCCGACTATTTTTAAGAAAATCAGGTTTAATACACACGACAATATCGGCTCGGGGCCTATCTCTATCCCACCGATGGAAATGCATACGAGTGCTACATGGGTAAGCTTTGACCTGCCCGAAAATTGGTCGGAGGAGCAATTGACGGACGCATTAAATGGGGCAGCCTATGCGATGGGCAGTTTTATCCCGTTATTTTTACACTGTGACCGCAGTGATTTATCGGTCGTTCCACAAGTAAAAGCAGTTCACAACGACCGTCCAACTATTTTCATATACGATAGTTATCCGGGCGGTATTGGCTTAAGTGAAAGAGTATATGACATTTTGCTTTCGTTACTTGAGCGGACAATCGAGCATGTGGAAAACTGCCCGTGTAAATCAGGCTGCCCATCATGTATCGGAGCACAGGACAGTATAGGGGAAAGCAAAAAACAAGTATTGAAAGTCTTGACTATTTTAAAAGATGAGATGGAGTGGCTTCCTTGAGTTATGAAAATAAAATACTCCAAATGAAAAAAATGCTCGGGAAAAAGGCGGAAACAAATGAGAAAAAGTCTGCTTTTATAAAGCCGGATCAGCCGCGTTATAGTGACCAGTGGCAGCAGGCTGGACTAACGCTTGTAGAAAATGATTTCGGCGTGCTGTTCAAGCGGGTTGTAACATATCCGCTTACGTATAAACACGGCCATTATGAACTGCAGCAGCTGTTTGATGCCATTGGAATGTGGGAGCAGGCTGGCCGCGAGCATCCATATGCCGTTACTTCGAACGAAACACTTTTGTTTTTTGATACGGAAACAACGGGGTTGAAGGGAGTAGGTACGCATATTTTTCTTCTTGGCTTTCTTGAGACTGACGGAGAAGAGTTTACATTAACACAGTATGTTCTTGCCGACCCGTCAAATGAAGCAGCTCTGCTGTTTGAATCAGGGCTTTGGCAGAAAAAGGCGACCATCGTCACGTATAATGGAAAAAGCTTTGACTGGCCGCAGCTTGAAACGCGCTGGACATTGAATCAAGCGCATATCCCGAAACTGCGTCAGCAGAAGCAAATCGATTTGCTCCATAGTACAAAACGTTTGTGGAAAAATGATATGGAAAAGATGAAGCTGACGGCTATCGAGCAGGAAAAATTAGGGTTTTGGAGAAACGGGGATATTCCGGGGTTTCTTGCCCCAATTATTTATTTGGATGCTGTGAAAAGTGGACAGGCAGATGCGCTTATAAAGGTACTTTATCATAATGAATGGGACTTATTATCGCTCATCACGCTTTATATTCATTCCACGCAGCTATTATTCCAAAAAGAAATCGGTGACTCTGCTGTCACCTATACAAATATCGGAAAATGGTACAACGATTTAAAACAGAAAAATACAGGGATCGATGTACTTACTGCCGTAACAGAACATTTTGATCTAACTGATACAGGGCTCGCACACTACTACTTAGCGATGGAACAGAAAAGGGCAGCGAAGTATGAGCAGGCGAAAAAGTCTTTCATCAATGCGCTGACGGCGGTCGATATACCGCATCAAATTAAGGCGTACGAACAACTGGCGATTATTGCAGAACATCATTTGCGGAATTATGAGGAAGCAAAGATTTATACAAAATCGGGCATGCAGTTGATCGGCAGGCATGAAAAATGGACAGCTTCCCAAAAGGAAAAAAATCTCTCTTTATGGGAAAAGCGGCTGCAGCGTATTACAAATAAATTAAATGAGTTAATTTCATAATTC
>DEQA01000137.1:8729-8875 GCA_002359075.1 Planococcaceae bacterium UBA3378 | reverse complement strand
ACAATCCAAACAGGTATTTCTGTTATTGATACGCAAACAGGCGCAATCGCTGCGATTGGAGGCGGACGTAACTATGAAGGCCAAAATTTCAACTATGCAGATGACTTAAAAGAGCGTCATCCAGGTTCTACATTAAAGCCTCTTGT
>DEQA01000137.1:8398-8712 GCA_002359075.1 Planococcaceae bacterium UBA3378 | reverse complement strand
CCTGCTATTGAATATTTAAAATGGTCAACTGGAGAAACAATCGTCGACGAACCAATGACATATCCAAATACTAACCAAAATATTAACAACTGGGATAATCAATATATGGGGACGATGACGGTGCGTAAAGCGCTATATGCTTCCCGTAATGTTCCTGCAGTAAAAACACTGAAGGCTGTTTCAAAAGAACAGTCGCAAAAATTTATTTCTAAACTAGGAATTGATGTAGAAAACCTTGAGTATTCCGATGCGATCGGTGGAGGTAATATTAACATCTCCCCTATTCAAATGGCTGCATCCTATGCTGCTTTCGG
>DEQA01000137.1:0-8311 GCA_002359075.1 Planococcaceae bacterium UBA3378 | reverse complement strand
AAATCAGTATCTGCTATGAGCGATGCTACTGCCTATATGGTGACAGATATGCTACGGGATGTAGTAAGCAGCAAAACAGATGCTTCCGGTACTGCAGCAAATGTACCTGGCGTAGACATTGCAGGTAAAACGGGTACAACAAACTATGGTGCCGACGACTTTAAAAAGTATAATCTGCCTTCCTCAGCCGTACCGGATTCCTGGTTTGTAGGCTATTCGCCTAATTATTCTATTGCTATTTGGAGCGGGTATGAAAAACGGACTGATCCAATCACTAGTTGGGAAGAGCGTCGACTTCCACAAAAATTGTTCAAGTCCATTATGACGGACTTGTCAAAAAATGTTCCGAATACGAAGTTCAAACAGCCTGATTCTGTTACGTCTGCGACAATTGTAGTCGGCAGTAATCCTTTAAAACTTGCCAGCAGCACTACACCGTCAAACTTAAAATCAACGGAACTGTTTGTAAAAGGAACTGAACCAAAAGAAGTTGCAACTGTGGAAGAAGAAGAAGTCGAAATTGAAGCACCTACTGATGTATATGCCAAGTATAATGATGTTGGCCAGCAAATTGAGTTGACTTGGTCACACGATGATTCTTCAGATGATGAAGAGCCGGTAAATTATACGTATGAAGTAACAATGCAAATTGACGATGGGGAAGCTGTCGTGATTCAAACAACAGGCGATAAACAGGCGATCATTCCAAACGTACAACAAGGAAGCACCTACAAATTCTCTGTTGTGGCTACTGACGGGGAAAACCGAAGTGCACCAGGAACTGTTTCCCTCTATATTGAAGGAGCAGAAACTGATACAGAGGAGCCAGAGGTGCCTGATGTGGAAGAACCTGACGTAGATGAGCCTACCCAAAAACCAGGCAATAACAATGGCAATAGCAACAATGGCAACCAGAACCAAAACGGCAACGGCAGTCAAAATAATAATGGCAACGGAAACGGAAATAATAATGGAAGCCAAAATAACAACGGCAACCAAAATAACAATGGGAACCAAAATAATAATGGCAGCCAAAATAATAATGGCAGTACGCCAAATAATGGGCAAGGTGGTCAAACAGGAACAACACCTGCTACCCCGCCTGCTACTCCAACTCCCCCAGATGATGAAGACGGCGGAGATGATGGAGAAGAATAAAACAAGCCACATTGTGCTATTTCATCATAAAGACCGTTAAAAAAAGCAGCCCGGAAATGAAATTTTCCGGGCTGCTTTCTTATTTTTCCAGACAATGAGATGATAAAAAGCATGGCAGAAGCCGAACGGTTGTCGTTCTATTTTTTAAAACGGAGCCTCGCGCAGCGCTTTTTTGTCTCCTTAAATAATTCATCAAGCTGACGATAACAGGCATATTGACCAGGCTTCATCTTAATGAACGCCAGTCTCTCTTTCCCGTTAATTGGATACAGTTCAAAGTCATCCTCTATTACTGCTTTCTCTGTCGCTGAGCGGAGCAGCAGCTGTTCATAATGCATAATGCCCTGCTCCATCAAAAGAGCTGCTTCCTTACTCCTAGCTTCATGTGCTTCATGAATTTGCTCTCTAAGCTTCTCCCATTCCTCATACCATTCATCAATGATTTCCTTTGAGATTGCCTCCTGCTTAACTTCTATCATAATTTGACCAAGCCTTTCTTCAATCGCTTCTGTCCTTCCCTGCAATCTGATAGCAATGGACAGATATGGCACTGAGGATTTTGCGCCTTACAATGATAGCGTCCGAAGAAAATCATTTGATGATGGGCCCTGCTCCAGCGCTCAATCGGTGTTTTCTTCATAATTGTTTCTTCCACCTCTAAAACTGAGTCCTTCCAGCGGCATAATCCCAGTCTTTTTGTAATCCGCTCAACGTGCGTATCAACCGCCATCGCGGGAATATCAAATGCGACAGATAACACAACATTTGCTGTCTTACGTCCTACACCAGGCAATGTCACTAAAGCTTCCCGATTCGCTGGGATTTCACCGTTATACTCATCAATCAGTCTTTGGCAAAGCAATTGTATATTTTTAGCCTTATTACGATAGAGCCCTATAGAGCGAATATCGTTTTGCAACTCTTCGATCTCTACATTCAAATAATCCTGCGGCGTTTTATATTTCTGGAATAAATCTTTGGTGACACGGTTAACGAGGGCATCCGTACATTGCGCTGATAACAATGTAGCAATTGTCAGCTCAAATGGATTTTCATGAACAAGCTCACAATGGGCATTCGGAAACATCTCATCCATCACATCAAGAAATTCAAGCCATTTTGCCTTCGTTAGCACTTTGTTTCCTCCTATTCACGCTCATCCAGCCAATTATAAAATATTTCATTCGATGCTGCTGCCGGCTGAGTTTGTACCGGCTGCACAGAGCGAGAGCGGAATTGTTCCGCATGTTTTTCAATCTGTTGAATTGATGTAATGTTTTTCTTCTTCCATTCAAACAAAATTCGATCAATATAACGGAGGGATACCTTCCCCGCTACTACTGCCTCTTTTAATGCTGCTTTGATAACCGCCGGCGTATGTCCATCTTTGTCCAGCCACATACCGATTGTTTCCAGCTCCATCGGCGATAGCAGACGGCCGAATTCCTGCTCAAATAATGAATAGATCTCACCCTCTTCATTTTTGACTGTCAGGTCGGCATGCATCTGTTCTTTTTTGTCCAGCAGCTGCAGCATGCATTCCCACAGTGGAAAAAGGGAATACTTTTCAAAGAGTTTATCATTTGTATCAATTCCCTGGGTAATTTCTAAAAAGCCTTTTTGCATTAGGCGCTGCATTTTCAGGGAAATATCATTTGGCTGAAAATGCGTACGAGTCGCTAAATCCTGCGGTGTAGGAAAGTCTATACCTTCCTCAAAATAGCTTAATAGATGCATAATCATTAATGCTTCATCGTCTGTTATGTTTAATTCTTTGTACAGCTGAAAAAATAAATGAGGCACAGTAACGTGCCGTTGCTGGATCCACGAACGGAGTCGGTTGTAGTCTTTCGTCATTTAGGTGACTCCTTTCTTTAAGTGAATAGAGAGTGCCCGAAATTTTTGTTCGGACACTCTCCAATTTTTATCAAATAGCCGTAGGAAGCCTATTTGACACATGTTGGCGACTAACTATTTCTCTGCCATATTCAAGTATGTCAATGAAGCAATGTTAACTGCTTCGGTCGCTTAAGGATATAAACGGTTTAGTAAACGAGGGAACGGAATCGCTTCACGGATATGCTCTATACCGGAAATCCATGCTACCGTACGTTCAAGACCTAATCCAAAACCTGAATGCGGTACGGACCCTTGCTTACGAAGCTCCAGGTACCAAGCATAAGCATCCATGGAAAGATTATGTTCTTCCAGACGGGATTTTAATAAGTCATAATCATGGATACGTTCAGAACCGCCGATGATTTCCCCATAGCCTTCTGGAGCAATTAAGTCTGCACATAACACTACATCATCACGCTCCGGATGCGGCTGCATGTAGAACGGCTTAATGCCTACCGGGTAACAAGTGATAAATACCGGCTTATCGTACGCATTTGCAATTGCTGTTTCATGCGGTGCTCCAAAGTCATCGCCCCACTCGATATCATCAAAACCTTGCTCATGTAAAAACTTAATAGCATCATCATATGAAATCCGAGGGAACGGCGCCTTAATATTTTCAAGCTTTGAAGTATCCCGGCCAAGGCGTTCTAAATCAAGCTTGCAATTTTTAAGTACGGACTGCACGATATGCTCTACGTACTGCTCCTGCACTTCCAGGCTTTCCTCATGCTCCACAAACGCCATTTCCGGCTCAATCATCCAAAACTCGATTAAGTGACGGCGCGTTTTTGATTTTTCAGCACGGAATGTTGGACCGAACGAGAACACTTTTCCTAATGCCATCGCAGCCGCTTCCACGTACAGCTGTCCTGATTGTGAAAGGTATGCATCCTCATCAAAGTATTTTGTGTGGAACAGCTCTGAAGTACCCTCCGGTGCAGAACCCGTCAAGATAGGCGGGTCCATTTTTATGAATCCATTGTCATTAAAGAATTCATATGTTGCCCGGATGATTTCATTACGGATTTTCATGATGGCATGCTGCTTACGGGAACGCAGCCATAAATGACGGTTATCCATTAGGAACTCAGTGCCGTGCTCTTTCGGTGTAATCGGGAAATCTTCCGCTGCATGAATAACTTCAATGCCTGTCACGTTTAATTCGCAGCCGAATGTTGAACGCTCGTCTGCTTTTACTTCCCCTGTAATATACATAGATGTTTCTTGTGTCATGCCTTTTGCTACAGCAAACAGCTCTTCTCCAACCTCTTCTTTTACGACAACGCCCTGCACAAATCCAGAACCGTCACGCAGCTGCAAGAAGGCAATCTTACCGCTTGAACGTTTATTTGCCAGCCAGGCACCTATTTTGACTGTTTCGCCGATAGATGACGGCATGTCCTTAATCATAATTTTCTTCATAATAGTCCTCCAAAATTAGAGAGCAGCTATTAGTCCTGCCATTTTGATTTTACAAATGTATCAATACGACGTACTGCTTCCTCTAGTAATTCTAATGATGTTGCATAAGATAGGCGAATTGTTGCATCAGCACCAAATCCAGACCCCGGAATAACCGCTACATTCGCTTCTTCAAGCAGCGCTTTGGCAAATGCATCTACTGATTCATAGCCTGTTTTAGCAGCTGCTTCGGAAACGTCCGGTAATAAGTAAAATGCTCCTTGAGGCTTTAATACTTTAAAACCAGGGATCGCAGAAAGCTGCGGATAGATTTTCTCAAGACGCGATTCGAATGCTTGACGCATTTCTTCCACTGCCGTCTGCGGGCCATTATATGCTTCAACTGTCGCATATTGGGCAGTTGTTGTTGCATTGGAAGTGGAATGGGATGCCAGGTCAGTCATCGCCTTGATAATGTCTGCATCTCCGGCTGCATAGCCAATACGCCAGCCTGTCATAGAGTGCGATTTCGCTACGCCATTTACAACAATTGTACGAGCCTTCATCTGTTCAGAAATCTGAGCGACAGAAAAATGTTCCACACCATTGTAAACAAGTTTTTCGTAAATTTCATCTGAAATGATTAAAATATCTTTTTCCTCTGCCACCTTTGCCAATGCTTCCAGCTCTTCACGGGAATAGATCATACCCGAAGGATTCGAAGGAGAATTGATGATGACAGCTTTTGTTTTTTCTGTGACGGCTTCTGTCAATTGCTGTGCAGTAATTTTATAGCTCTGCTCTGCTGTTCCTTCTACATATACCGGTACACCGCCTGCCAGCTTTACTTGCTCTGGATAAGATACCCAGTAAGGAATCGGAATAATGACTTCATCGCCTTCGTTGAGAATTACTTGGAATAATGTATATAACACATGCTTTGCCCCAACGCCTACCATGATCTCATTCGCTTTGTATGTAAGGTGGTTGTCACGTGCAAGTTTGTCGATGATTGCCTGCTTTAATACCGGCAGCCCCCCGGCTGGTGTATATTTTGTCAAACCTTTGTTCATCGACTCTACTGCCGCATCTAAAATATTTTGAGGTGTATTGAAGTCCGGCTCACCCGCTCCTAAACCAATTACGTCGATGCCCTGCTCTTTTAGCTCCTTGGCCTTCGCCGTAATAGCCAACGTAGAAGAAGGTGTTAAAGTTTTTACTCGATTAGCTAATAATTCTTTCATTGAAATCGTCTCCTCTATAAATTCGATATGCGTTTCCACCATTGCCCGTCTTCAAACAAAATATACACATAGTTTAGCTTATCGGCGTCGTTTAGATAACTGATTTCCCATACAGCGCCCGCTTCCTCATAGCCTAATTTTGCATGAAGTATTTCTTTTACATTCTTTTCCTTCCTTACTACAGATAACGCTTGTTCTTTTGTAATGCCGTCCTTTAAAAACACTTCCTGAATCAAGTCCTCTTCTAAACTGATCGGAACGAAGATTGCTTTTTCTTTACCGTATTCGTCTACTCCGAATACCGTAATATACGGCTTATTACCATTATAGACATAACTGTCCGAAACAACCGCTAGAGACTTGGAAGTGATGGCCAAGTCCTCTGCCTGCTGTTCCATCTCATTAAATGGTGCATCGGCTTTCCAGAGTACGAAAGAGGTAATGACAAGTACCAACGAGAGGGTGAAAATAACGCCGAAAATGATCCAGTTTCTCATCCTGTCACCTTCTTTTGTCCTGCTGCCGAATATTGTTTCTGAATTCGTTTCATCTTGCTTACCTGCTTTCCTTCCTCATCGTTCATTATTATACCAATCTTCAAGTTCCAATACCATAGTAGCTAGAGATAGTTTTTGTACAGAAATCGGCGGCAGCGCCCGGATAAACTCAGGTCCATATGATTTTGTTTCAATTCTGCGATCAAGCACTATAAAGACGCCTTTATCTTGCGAAGAACGGATGAGACGGCCAAAACCTTGTTTGAAACGTAAAATTGCTTCAGGAAGAGATAATTCTGCAAAGGAATTCTGCCCATTCGCCTGCAGGTACCCCGCTCTGGCACGGAATGTAGGTTCATCCGGTGAAGAAAACGGCAGGCGTACAACGATAACAGAAGCGAGACCGTCACCCGGTACATCGACACCTTCCCAAAAGCTATTTGTTCCAAAAAGCACGGATTGACTGAATTTCTGGAAAGCTTTTAATAAGCGCATTCTACTGCCCCCAGTAACCCCTTGGGCGAACAGCATATAATCTTCAAGCAGCCCGCTTTCCTGAATAAGCTCTACTGTTTCACGCAGCATTTGCTGAGAAGTAAAGAGCACAAAACATCTTCCTTCTGTCGTTCTAACGGTTTGCGTGACAGCATGGGCAACTGCTTCAATGTAATCTGATTGACTGACCGATTGAATATCAGGCATATCTGTTACAACAAAAGCCTTCGCCCCACTGAAATACGAAGGAGGAGCCTGCAGCACCTCTAACTTCACATCTCTTGAAATACCTAGCTGATCGGTAATGAAATGCCTATTGTGTGGAACGGTCATCGTTCCTGAAGTCCAGATAATCCCTACACGATTCCGGTAATGGCGAAATAGCCGTTCAATGATGGAGGTTACCTGAATCGGCTTTTTCATCAGCTGAATGGAGCTTGGCATACTGCGTTTGTCGACTTCCACCCATGTAGAGTAGTGGTCATTTGAACGCAGGAACACATCATCCCACTGTGCAATGGCCAGTTTGTATTCACGAATCCAAAAACGCCACTCATCGAGAAGATAAATATGCTCCGGCGCCAAATCATCCACACTGCTTTCAAATTGTGTTGCTACTTCTTCAGCCAGATCAATCCAGCGCTGCACAGCTGATGAAAATTGCTCGAATTGTGTTCGGTCAATTGCAAGCTCGTCTAAAAAAAACGCCATTTTCATTTCACGCTTACTAGATGATTTTAGCTTCTGCATAAGCAACTGCATAAAGTGTTGCATTACTTGATCAAATTTAGTCATCATTTGCATAAAGTTCTTTTCCAGGCGCTGCATAACTTGTAAAGGAACCCGGTGTGTTTTTAACGCCGCACGCTGAAATTTGGCAAACCGGGCATCATCTGTATACAATCCTATTTGTCCCAAAATATATTTCCAGCTTTTAAAGGAGAATAATTTTTCATCATGAGCAATTGCCGCCTGGATAAATTGATGTGCTTCATCGATTACCCATCCGCCGATCTCTTTGAATAACGGCGTTTGGCGCACTAGGTCTGCGAGCATCATCGCATGATTCGTTAAAATAATATCCGATTGCTCTGCTTTGGCGACAGCCCGTTCATAAAAATCAAGTTCCCGCTGTATCACACGGGAGTTTTCCGTTTTCCTGATTTTCTCCAAAAACAGCTGTCCGCCGCCCGATACATTCAATTCATCCAAGTCGCCTGTTTCTGTTTTCGAAAGCCAGACAAGCACCTGCAGAATCACTAATGTTTCATCATAGGAGTCTTCCTGGGTCATATAAAGCTGTGAAAAACGTGCAACATCCACATAATGCCTCATGCCTTTTAAAAGCGCTACCCGGACTCTGTCACCTGTAATACGCTCTAAACGGGGAAGCTCCTCTTGGATAAGCTGATCCATTAAATGAGACGTATATGTACTAATGCCTATCTTTTGTCGGGATTTACGGGCATAATGATAAACCGGAAGAAGATAAGCCAGTGTCTTTCCGATTCCCGTCGATGCTTCAATCACTAACTCTTTCTTGTCATTCAAGCTCTCCCATACAGAGTCCATCATTAGAAATTGTCCGGGTCGTTCCTCGAAATGAGGAACTTT
>DEQA01000004.1:22835-23010 GCA_002359075.1 Planococcaceae bacterium UBA3378 | reverse complement strand
TGAGGAAGTGATACTTCTTCTACAGTAGCGCCTAATCCTTTTAATACTTCCAGTGCATCAAGGACGGATTGACGTGCAGCTTCCTGTACACCTTCACCAAGGAATTCCTTCGGTACGGCAATTTTCAGACCCTTAATATTGCCATCTAATGCCGCAGCATAGTTTGGTACTGGAA
>DEQA01000004.1:21593-22750 GCA_002359075.1 Planococcaceae bacterium UBA3378 | reverse complement strand
GTAATTGGACCGATTTGGTCAAGAGAAGAGGCAAATGCTACAAGACCGAAACGTGATACACGGCCGTATGTCGGCTTCATCCCTACAACTCCGCAGTATGCAGCCGGTTGACGGATCGAGCCTCCTGTATCTGAACCAAGGGAAAATGGTACTTCCCCTGCTGCTACTGCTGCTGCAGATGCACCTGAAGATCCTCCTGGTACATGGTTAAGGTTCCAAGGGTTTTTCGTTGTTTTATATGCTGAGTTTTCATTTGAAGAACCCATTGCAAACTCGTCCATATTTAATTTCCCGATTGTTACCATACCTGCTTCTTGCAGTTTTTTGACAACCGTAGCATCATAGATCGGCATGAAGCCTTCTAGAATTTTCGAAGCACATGTTGTTTCCAGTCCTTCTGTTACGATGTTATCTTTTACACCGATTGGAAGACCAAATAATGGTCCGCGCTCCTCAAAGGGCACTTTATCCAATTCAGCGGCCTTTGCCGTTGCTTGCTCTTTATTAAGCGCTAAAAACGCTTGTACATCGCCGTCCAGTTTTTCTACACGGTCAAATGCTTCTTTTGTCAAATCAGCGATTGTCAATTCGCCGTTATGTAGGCTTTCTTGCAATTCTTTCGCTGAACGCTCAAACAATGTCATGTATTGCGCCTCCTTTTTATCGTTAGTCTAAAATGGATGGTACTTTTACTTGTCCATCTTCTTGCTCTTTTACGTTTAACATCATTTTTTCACGTGGCAACCCTTGTCCTGCTACGTCTTCACGCAACACATTCACAAGCGGCAATACGTGGGATGTCGGTTCTACATTTGTTGTATCAAGCTCATTTAGCTGTTCAGCAAAGTCCGTAATTTTCCCTAGCTGTTCCGCGA
Organism: Planococcaceae bacterium UBA3378; assembly: GCA_002359075.1. Lineage (GTDB taxonomy): Bacteria > Bacillota > Bacilli > Bacillales_A > Planococcaceae > Lysinibacillus_B. Next base: position 21,875 of record DEQA01000004.1, on the reverse strand, counting down.
ATTTTTCCGCTTCTTCCTCTGTAATGGCAAGGCGGGCTAAGTGAGCAACGTGCTTTACTTCTTCTTTTGTTAATTTCGCCATTTTGACACCTCCGGATCAACATTATTTTCTACCTTTTTTTCAAGTATATCGGGCTTAATAAAGGTAACCATGCCCATAATGATACCATTTTTAATTTTAAAAATCACAACTTTGTACAAAAATACCGAAACTGTTCCCCTAGTCGGCCATGGAGCCACCCTTTCGCAGCAGCATAGCAGGAAAGGAGCTGTCCCAACGGC
>DEQA01000004.1:8887-21421 GCA_002359075.1 Planococcaceae bacterium UBA3378 | reverse complement strand
GTGCCGTAAAATTGGATCGGCACCTCGATTTCAAGGCTTGATAACCGGTTTTCCTGATAGAATGCTTCTCCGATGACACTTGTGTAATTGGAGAAGTATTCATCAATTTCATGCTTAAAGTTTTGGAATTTATCGTTTAATTCACGGTAAACCTCCTCTGGTGAGGACATCGGCAATGTCACGTACTTCTCATTGATTTTCGTCCATTCTCCTAAGTTAGAGGAGTTTGCCTGTGCCACACTATAAGCAAAATAAGTGCCCGGTACAATCGCATTTCGTGCTTCCTGCTTAAATAATCCAATGACAATCGGGACATCCGCCAGCTCCGAACGCTGACGCAGCCTGTTTACTACTTCCTGTGCCATCTCCTTGCCGATCTTTTCAAGCTCGGCATCATCTATCTTTTCCTCATAGTATTCACCATATTGCTCTTTTTGATAATAGTAAATTGAATTTAATGCTAATCCGATGGAAATACCGCCAAGCTTGACCTTATCTTCCCCTGATTTCGTTAAATAGTTTTGCTCTACTAAATGAGCAAGATAGACCGGTGCTTCTTTTGCTTTTGTTGTCGGATCCAGCTCATTGCCGTTTGCATCCAGACTGGACGGATTCAGCCCTTTATATTCCGGTCCTTTATCTGTTGTTTGGTTTTCCCTTGCCAGCCAGTAGCGCACCATGTCTTCTGAAAGGTACTGCCCTTCCTGAAAATAGTAGTCATCCGTATTGAATTCATGCTGGGAAAGCCGCATTAAGCCTGTCTCCACTTCCTTCATATCGTATTTCGTATAGATATTGGAAACGACGAGGCCTCGGCTCGCACTTTCTTTATAGGGAATTAACGTTTTATAGTAGTTATCGCTTAATGCAACATTCGGAATAATCGTCATTTCTGCTTCCTCTTTATCAGACTCCTGGACGACTCCTTCCTCAGGGCTGATAGAAGGTGTACAGCCTGCTAGGACTGCAGCCGCTACGATTGCTGAAAGCCAGCGAAATCGCTTCATGATAGGTAAACCCCTTTACTGTGGTAAATTTTCGATTAGACGGTTTTCATCCCAAATTTCTATGCCAAGGCTTTGTGCTTTTTCAAGTTTTGAGCCGGCATCCTCGCCTGCGATGACAAGATCTGTTTTTTTGCTGACAGAGCCTGCTACAGAGCCGCCCAACTCTTCTATTTTCGCCTTAGCTTCATTGCGTGTCAATTGGGCAAGTTTTCCTGTCAGAACGATTGTCTTGCCGGCAAACGGGTTGGCCCCAGCTTCAACGACGACTTTCTTGCCTTTGTACGTCATATTTATGCCGACATCCTTTAGACGGGAAATCAGCGTCTGTACCTCTTCCGTTGCAAAATAAGAAACAATCGAGTCGGCCATTTTCTCACCGATCTCATGGATATTTGTGAGTTCTTCTACTTTTGCTTCCATCAAAGCATCCATCGTTTCGTATTCCACCGCTAAAATTTTAGCTGCCTTTTCTCCTACATGTCGGATACCGAGCCCGAATAATAAGCGCTCCAGCGAATTGCTTTTCGATTTTTCCAGAGCCTCGACCAGATTAGTAGCTGACTTCACGCCCATACGATCGAGCTGTACAAGCTGGTCTACCTGAAGAAGATAAAGATCCGCTACGTTCGCGATATACTCTTCACGAAGCAGCTGTTCTACGACCTTTTCACCCAGACCGTCCACATTCATTGCGTTACGGGAAACAAAGTGCTTGATTCCCTCAGCAATTTGGGCAGGGCAGGCCGGATTCACACAGCGCAGGGCTACCTCTCCCTCAATACGGATTAATTCGCTGCCACAGGCGATACAATGCTTCGGCATCTCAAATGGCACCGCCTCTTCGGGACGTTCCGCTGTAATCACGCCTACTACCTCTGGGATGATATCCCCCGCCTTGCGGACAATGACTGTATCATGAATGCGGATATCCTTTTCCCGAATTAAATCCTCATTATGAAGAGACGCACGGCTTACCGTTGTCCCCGCCACTTGAACAGGCGCCAAAATAGCGGTCGGCGTAATGACTCCTGTGCGGCCGACCGTCAGCTCGATATCCAGAAGCTTTGTTGTTACTTCTTCAGCCGGGAACTTATAGGCGATAGCCCAGCGAGGACTTTTTGCTGTGTAGCCCAGCTCATCCTGCTGCGCATAGCGGTTTACCTTGATGACAATACCATCTATTTCATATGATAAATTTGGTCTTTCTTCCGTCCACTTAGTAATGAACGCCAGCACCTCTTCAATTGTTCCACATGTCTTTCGCTCACGATTGGATACAAGGCCGAGGCTCTCCAAATAATCCAGCATTTCTCCATGTGAATCGACGCCGTACATTTCACCATCGCCGCCGATGCCGTAGATGAATACAGCTAAATTCCGGCTCGCTGCAATACGTGGATCGAGCTGCCGCAGAGAACCTGCCGCTGCATTACGGGGGTTCGCAAACAGCTCCTTGCCCTCTTCAGCCCGCTTGGCATTGAGGCTAGCAAATGATTTTTTCGGCATGTACGCTTCGCCCCGCACTTCAATTGTGACAGGCTCTTTCAGACGTAGGGGAATGGAACGGATCGTTCTTAAGTTTGCTGTAATATCTTCCCCGACAGTTCCGTCCCCGCGTGTAGCTCCTTGAATAAAGCGTCCTTCCTCATAGCGCAGAGAAATAGCCAGTCCATCAATTTTCAGCTCGCATACATAGTTAAAGCTATCGCCGATTGACTGGCGGATTTTCCGGTCGAAATCCCGCAAATCTTCTTCATCAAAGGCATTGGAAAGGCTTAGCATCGGATACTCATGTGTTACTTTTTGAAAGCCCTCAAGCGCCATACCGCCCACGCGCTGTGTCGGCGAATCCGGGTAGACAAGAGACGGGTTTGCCTCCTCAAGCGCAAGCAGTTCCTCCATCAACCGGTCATAGGTTGAGTCCGGTACAATCGGTTTATCCAAAACATAATATGCATAGCCGTACTCGTGTAACAGCTTATTCAATTCAGCAATGCGTTGTTCAATTTCGTTCATACAGTACCTCCATTATACCTTTGTAATCGGCGCTAAATTAGCAAGCAGCTTTTTAATGCCTGCATTCGGAAACGCGACCTTTAATTCAAGTTCGTTTCCTTCTCCGCTCACATTCACAACCATCCCTGTCCCAAACGCCTTATGTTCAACCTTATCACCGATTTTCCAGTCAAGTGCCGCAGCTCCTGTCGGTTTTGGCCGCGTTACAGGCGGCGTTTTTTGCACAGTCCCCTGTGTACGTGCATACGGGGCTCTATCATAGCTATTGCGGTTTTGGCCAAATGAGGAAGATTGCGAACGACTTCCAGCCCTTGATACATGCTCTATAATTTCTGGAGAAATCTCATTAATAAAACGGGAAGGTGTATTGTAGCTTGAACGGCCAAAAATTGTCCGTGATTGTGCACATGTTAAGTACAGGCGTTCTTCCGCTCTTGTCGTCCCCACATAAGCCAATCTGCGCTCTTCTTCCATCTCTTCCGGGCTTTCTAAAGATCGTGAATGAGGGAAAATATTTTCCTCCATGCCAATGATGAAGACGATTGGAAACTCAAGTCCTTTGGCGGAGTGCATCGTCATCAGCACAATCGATCCTTCGTCTTCCGAAGAGTCATCATTCATCGAATCAATATCGGCAATAAGTGCCAAATCCGTCAGGAAGGCGATCAGTGATTGGTCCTCACTGCGCTCCTCGAATGCCTGTGTAACGGTTAGAAACTCTTCAATATTTTCCAGACGGCTCTCCGCTTCGATGGATTTTTCTTTTTGCAGCATCGCCCGATAGCCGGATCGTTCGATCACTTCCTCTACAAGCTCTGTTACCGTTAATTCTTCCTGACGTGCCGTTAAGTCAGAAATCATCGCATAAAACTGCTCAGCAGAAGCTGCCGCCTTTCCTGATAGACCGATAAACAGGAGTTCCTGCATAGCATCAAAAATAGAACGGTCCCGCTCAATAGCATAACGTGCGATTTTTTCAAAGGAAGTCGCACCGATGCTTCGTTTCGGCTCATTGATAATTCGTGCTAATGACAGATCATCATCATTGTTGGCAATTAGGCGTAAATAAGCGAGGAGATCCTTGATTTCCTTTCGATCATAGAACTTCGTGCCTCCGACGATTTGATAGTTCATGTTCGATTTAACAAAGACTTCCTCCATCACACGGGACTGGGCATTCGTGCGGTATAATATGGCGAAATCCCCAGGCTTGCGTCCTTCTTTTTGAATCAGCTTCTGGATCGTCTGAGCAACGAACTGCGCCTCTTCTTGTTCGTTATACGCTTTATAATAGACAATTTTTTCTCCGTCTGGGTTATCAGTACGCAGCACCTTTGGATAGCGGCTTTCATTATTTTCGATAATGCTGTTAGCAGCCTGCAAAATACGTTTTGTAGAGCGGTAATTTTGCTCCAGCATAATCACCTTTGCATCCCGGTAGTCTTTTTCGAAGGATAAAATATTCGTAATATCCGCTCCGCGCCAGCGGTAAATGGATTGATCCGAATCTCCCACAACGCAAATATTCCGGAATTTACGTGCTAACAATTTAACTAGTAAATATTGGGTTTTGTTCGATATGGATAGGTAAGCCTTTGAAGTTATCTCCAGCTTTTCCCCCCATTCACACCGTACGTGAGGGTTTCCCCTCATACGGCGTTCCATCAGTTACTAGCTCTTAAAATAACATTTCATTTCCAGCTTTGACTGCTAGCTTATTTACTAACGTGAAGACTCAAAGTGGTTTCATTCAGCTTCCTCACCATTTTGTAGTGAGATTTCCATAATTCCATTTCTCGAAAGAATACTTGAACCTGAACATATAAAATGTTTTTTAGTGCTCCATCAACTGACTAATGGCTATCCCTCCACCGCTTATTATCACGGCTTCACTGGTACTGTGCCATCACTTTCACTGTGCTTAAAATGAGGTTATACTATATATATTTTCCCTCATACCGCTTCATCGAGTGCAATCTCTCCACGTAGCCAGCTTACCACGTTCCAAGAAATCATATCTGTACATATAATACCTTTAGGTCATTCCTCTAACCCTGTTAGCTGGATAGTGCCTGTAACACTATAAGGTGTTTCATAAAGACAAATCTTACTCCACCTCACTAACCCAACAATAAGTTGGTGTACCCTTTCGAATACCTATACCTCTAGAGCCGTACATTCGGAATTTCGTCAGTAGGAAGTGTTGTTCCCTACATTCTAACCATGGGCATTTTTATAGAACCCCAGTCTATCTACCACACAAAGTGCCTCCACTCCGCTTTCCTGTTATTAGGGTGGTATTCAACTGACTTCACCGAGCTTATAACATTATCGTGACTGCACACGACAATGCTATTCGGAGGATTAGGCCGAGCCTTTCAGAGCGTTACCTCTTCATTCGACTCATCTGATTTCTTAGTTCTCCTAGCTATTGCTAGTGGCTAATCTTTTCAATTAGCAACGTGTCGCACTATCCTGATACTCATCCACATGAATGTACTGGAATTTATGCTGGTAATACTCCAGAACATCCGGGGCCTCTTCAAACAGGCGGATCGTCATCATGATTAAATCGTCAAAATCCAATGAGGAATTCAGCTTCAACCGTTTTGTATAGCCTTCATACACTTGAGCAACAATTTTTTCGAATGGATTACGCTCATTCATCGTCGTCTTGAAGCCTTCGAATGTGATTCCTTCATTTTTTGCCGAGCTGATGGCGTTTAAAATAGCCCGTGGCTCATAGTGTTTCGGATCAATATTGTATTCTTTCATCAGGTTTTTCACGACCGTCAGCTGATCGCTCGAATCCAGGATGGAGAAGCTTTTTGAATAGCCAAGACGGTCGATATTGCGGCGTAGGATACGGACGCACATTGAGTGGAAGGTAGATACCCACATGCTTTCACAGGTTCCGTTACCAAGAATACCGTCAATACGCTCCCGCATTTCACGTGCAGCTTTATTTGTAAATGTGATCGCTAAAATTTTTGAAGGATATACTTCCTTTTCTACTACTAAATAAGCGATGCGGTGCGTCAGTACCCGCGTCTTTCCTGACCCCGCCCCAGCCATAATTAATAGCGGCCCTTCCGTCGTCTGCACGGCCTCTTTCTGCTGTGGATTCATCCCAGCCAGTAAATTCTTTGATAGTTGTTCCATACTGCACCACCCTTTTTACAAACGTTTGTTCTTATTTATTTTATCACATAACGGACTTTACAGCTTCGACTGTTTTCAAGGCTGCTTGTAGATCATCGTAAATAATATTCCCAACAACCACTGTATCGGCTACACGTGCCATTTCAGCAGCCTGCTCTGCAGAGGTAATACCGCCCCCGTAAAATAGCTTTGTCTCTTCAAGCACGTCCTTCACCGAAGCAACGAGTGCCGCGTCTCCGTATGTGCCACTATATTCCATATAAAAAATCGGCAGTTTAAAGTATTTTTCCGCCATGCGTGCATAGGCAATGACATCATCTTCTGATAAGTCTGTTTCTGCTCCTGTCACTTGGGCAACCTTGCAGTCTGGATTTAATACACAATATCCTTCTGCCACCAGCTCTTCCCATACCATAATATCGCCGAACTCCTTGATCGCCTGATGATGGAGATCCTTCACCCATTTTGTATCACGGCTATTTAACACCGACGGAATAAAGTAGTAATCATACCCGGGTGTCACCGATTCCACATTGGAAATTTCCAGAGCAATCGGCACGGAAAAACGGCGTACGCGCACGAGAATATCAAGTACATTATCAAGCGTTACACCGTCTGTTCCTCCTACTAAAATGACATCTGTCCCCGATTCACATACCCGCTCCAGATCCTCATCGGAAATCTCCTTCGCCGGATCGATTTTAAATACATGCCTCCATTGTAAGTAGTCCATTCATTTCCCACCTATTTCAACATATTTTTGTCTCTAGTATAACAAACAACGGCTCTAAAGCACCCGCTTAGCCCTGACAAACTTAAGTGCAGCCTTTTAGGGTATGCACCTGTGCTGACGCATTTGCGGCAACGTCTATTTTGCCGCTTTTACCTGGACATTATCTGCTGGTTACTATTTTTATTCTTTCCTTCACAATAAAAAACTGAGCAGCAAGCCGCCCAGCTTTATGATGGAGCCGAAGCGTACATTTCGCAGCGGCTGCTTATCTATTCTTTTCATTGCACAGCAAGTTTTCTTTACTTCGTACGATCTTGAAACGACTTTTCATCTGGATATAAGCGTCCCAGCATTACATCATACGTATCATTCCCATAATCAAAGCAACGACGGACGCGTGAAATAGTGGCAGTTGATGCACCCGTTTCTTTTTTAATCGATTCATATGTTTTCTTTAAGCGCAATAAATGAGCCACTTCAAACCGCTGCGCTAATGATTGAATCTCGCTGATTGTACATAAGTCATCAAAAAACTGATAGCACTCCTCGATGTCTTTCAGCTCTAATACCGCTTTAAATAATTGGTCTGTTTGATGCCCACGAATTTTTTCGATTTGCATACTCTCACCCTTCCTTAAATCATTCGGAATACGATACACTTGTAGCAATTCCCGGGGATGTCGGTACAAAGTGAATCCATGTTTGTCCAGGGACAAGCAGCACATCACTACCATCATTCTCAATTGCTACAAGCAAGCCGTCCCTGTTTTCCCACCTTACTTCACGGAGCATGCCCTGCTGTGCCACATAGGCGGTGCCGCCTGATGTAATATCAATATCTCTTCTGCCTTCATTATCGATAATACGATGACTCATCTCGAAAAAGAGCACATTCGATAGCTGTACCGGCTCGCCTGTCAGATCATCCACCGTCTGTTCGCCGGCTGAGGCTCTTGTATAGAGGCTTTTTTCTGCATTATATGTGTAGGTACTATTAAAAGCGTTATTACTATAGCTTATCGCTACTTCATTTGCCTTTGTTCCTATTTTAACATTATCTTGTTCCTCATAAAATGAATATAACACTTTTTTCTGGTAAAGCAACGAAGCGCCTACCTTTTCTGCAGCAGCCGTTACATTTTCTCCCGGCATGTAGGAATTATGCGGTGCTCTTCTTTCGCTGGAGCGTTGAAACAGTGTACCATCATAATTCATTCCGTTAATATTGTCGATCATTCCGCTTGTCAGCATGCTTTTTGCTTCCGGGCTGTAGCCGTGGGCGATATAAAATGCATCAAGTCCTTTGGCTATATCGACGAAGTAGGACCTCGCACTCCGAATTGGTCCAATATTTGCAGGAATCTCCGACTGATACAATGCCAAAAAGCGTGTTACATCTCCCTCTGCAAGCATCTCATATACAACATCCGCATAAGCAATACCTGATTGCGGCCGTGCATCCGGATGGTTATTAATCGTCACTAAGATCGGCCGGAGCTGAGACTCTTCTGCTGCCTTTTCACCTGTAAAAGGAGTTGTATAGGGCAGCTCCTCTACTGCTTCCTCCACTTCTTCAGGCTCGGCTGATACAGGCTTTACTTCTTCAGGTCTATCTTTATTGCAGGCTGCCAGCAGTAAAGCTGAACACATAACAAACAACACTCTCTTTTTGACCATTTCCCTTATCTCCTTTTCTAGCGCATAACAGAAGGCAGCATTACCTTATTTTTCATGACATCAAAAATACCCCGCGGTGTAAGCCGGATATACGGTAAATGTGTGGACTGTAAAAATAATAATGTATAAATAGCATCTGTATGGTGATAGCCCCGTTCGCGCAGCGCCTCTTTTAAAGCAAGCTCCTCTTCTATTAGATGCTCGACTTTTCCATCGTACATGCCGCCTGCGATCGGAAGAGACAAACTTGCCGCAACCTCGCCATCCTCTGTCAGCACAATTCCGCCACGCATTTTCTTTAATTCCTGGAATGCATGTTTCATATCCTGGATGCTCTTACCGATTAAGATAATATCCCCTGTATTGGAGTAAGAGGAAGCAAAGCCTTTCACATGAGTATCAAAGCCTTTAATCATTGTATTTACACGCCATTTTCCATTGCGGTCGACAAGCATTAAATAACTCTCATCTTTCCCTAGCGGCAGCTCTCTTTTATGGGCTGGTATTTTGGCGCTAAATGGTTTTGTAATGACATCATTAACAAGTTCCATTCCAATAGGCATCGAGAATTGAAAATCATCTTCCTTCAGGTCAAACGAAAGATCGAGCTCCCCCAGCCCGGACCAGTCGATTACAGGGAAATCATATACCTGCTCCCCATCTTTTTTCAGCCAGATTCCTTTTGACAGGACGGATTCCGGCTGTGGAGAAAATTCGTCTTTTAAAATATTGAGTGTCGCATATCTGCCGGTCGCCACCATACCGTGAAGACTGGCCATATTATAGTAGCGTGCCACATTATAGCTCGCCATCTGGTAGGCGTCAATTGGATCTACACCTGCATCCAGTGCAACCTGAATACATTTGTCCATCACACCGTCCTTGTAAAAGGCAGGTGTTGCTCCATCAGTCGTCATCATCAGATGGTCGAAAATATTTAATTTCTTTTCTAGAATGCCCTTTAATAGATTCGGCAGATCCGGACGAATCGAAGAATGCCGCAGTGTTACTTTAATGCCGTGCTGCACTCGTCTTACTACTTCATCAGCTGTCATCGCTTCATGATCACCATCCGCTCCAAGCAAGCGCATTTTCACTAATGTCCTCTCTGAAGCGCCCGGGAAATGCCCTTCTATTTTCTTGCCTTTATGCTTGGCAGACTGTATCCAATACAGCATTTGGTCATCCCCGCGTAAAAGGCGCGGCCATCCTGTCAACTCTCCACCAAGCAGGACATCTTGCCGGTCCAGCCATTCGAGTACAGATTCATTAGAGAAGAGCTCTCTTTCCTGTTCGGTCTCCGTCTGGGAATCAAACCGGGCCCACCAGTAAAAAGTAAACGGCAGGCAATTCAATTGATCTATTAGTGAAAACGCTTTCTTATTGTTAGTTAATAAAACAAGGGTCATGTTGTCTGATAAAAATGTAGTGGTACCTCTTTGTGCAGCGTATTCAGCAAAAGAACTGGGATTGTACAGCTGATAAGGATGAACATGCGGTTCAATATAGCCAGGCACAATCGTTTTACCTGTCATATCCAGAATTTGAGTTCCTTCTATATTTACCGGCATTTCCTCTCCTACATACACAATACGATCTTTTACGATCCATATATTTCCGGTCATCCACTGCTTAAACATACTATGCAAATAGCGGGCATTTTTCAAAACCATGCAAGGCGCTGATTTTCCATCGATCGTAGCTACCTGTTCGCGAATGTCTTTTATCTTCCACTTAATTTCAGGCATATCGTACACCCCTTTCAAAATCTCTTCCTGTATAGTGTCTTCCTGCCAGCACATACTACAAATGCACTTTCATTGATTAGACGACTTTATCGTAACATAGCACTTTCATAAAGCAAAGTATTTCTGAGGGATTATTTTACTTTTTTGAAGGAGGTGATTGTATGCTATCAGAAAATATTTCGGAACAAAATGGTTTTATCCGTATCATCTGCGGTATAGCGCTCGTATCGTTTGGTACAGCCCGTATCTCCCGTAATCCTAGCTGTCTCATTGGAAAGTTGATGGTCATTGGCGGAGCGATGAAAGTTGCGGAAGGCTACTATCAATATTGCCCAGTAACAGCAATGGTAGCCCATGGGGAGGATGATATTTATGGAGAGGATATGCTGTATTAAAAAGCAGGCATCTGCCAAAGAAGATGCGCAGGGAATCCGCCTTCCATCCTATCGCTTTCAACTAAAAGCTGCATGGATTTTTACCATGCAGCTTTATTCGTTACGTTCCTTTTATAAGATGGCTGAGGTTACTGAAAAGTCCGCCAGCCGATATCCTTACGGTAGAAGAACTTGTCCCATTCCTTCTTACCGAGCTCTGTGTATACTTTTTCCTGGGCTTCTTTTAATGAATCTGCTTTAACTGCCATGAGGAGGACGCGGCCGCCATTTCCTACGAACTGACCGTCTACCTGCTTTGTTCCTGCATGGTATACAGGCAATTCAATATCCGTAAGCTCCGGCAGCGGATTCCCCTTCTCAACATCACCCGGGTACCCTTCAGCAGCGACTACAACACCCAGCATTGCTTCATTATGCCATTGTAAATCAAAGTATTTTTCTTCCATCAGGGCCTTCATAAACAGACCAAAATCTGAAGCCATACGCGGCAGCACGACCTGTGTCTCCGGATCCCCGAAACGAGCATTGAACTCAATTACTTTCGGCCCCTTAGCTGTTAAAATAAGACCAGCGTAAAGAATGCCTGTAAAGGATGCCCCTTCCTCTTCCATCGCCTTTACTGTCGGCTCTACCACTTCAATATAGGCACGGGATACCATTTCCTGCGGGATTTGCGGTACGGGTGAATAAGCCCCCATTCCCCCTGTATTTGGTCCTTTGTCTCCGTCATAAGCACGTTTATGATCCTGTGCGATCACCATCGGGTAAATTTGTCCTTTATGTACAAATGACATAAACGAAAATTCTTCCCCTTCTAAAAATTCCTCGATCACTACACGCGAGGAAGAATCACCGAAGCGCTGATTGCCGATCATATCATTCACAGCCGCTACCGCCTCCTCTTCTGTCATCGCGACGATTACTCCTTTTCCTGCTGCTAACCCGTCTGCTTTTACGACGATTGGTGCTCCGTGCTCCTTAATATATGCAATGGCAGGCTCCGCTTCTGTAAATGTGTCGTATGCGGCTGTCGGGATATTGTATTTTTTCATAATTTCCTTGGCGTATGATTTCGAGCCTTCAATTTGCGCTGCTGTTTTTGTCGGCCCGAATATAGACAATCCTTCAGCTTGGAAATAGTCAACGATCCCTGCAGCAAGCGGTTGTTCAGGCCCCACAAATGTCAGATCAATTGCCTCTTCCTTTGCAAATGCCGATAATTTTTCAAAATCCATTGCATCGATGCCGATTATTTCTGCATCATTTTTCATCCCGTCATTTCCCGGCGCTACGAACACCTTCTCCACTGATGGAGCTTCGCTAAACTGCTTTGCGATGGCATGCTCACGGCCGCCGCTTCCAATTACTAGAACCTTCATGCGATCATCCTCCTGAAATCCTGTTTTTTTATATAAAAAAAACGCCCGCCTTATCTAGAATTAAGCGAGCGTCTTGCATCCTACAATAACCATCTGATAATCGTACCCGACCAGAATAGTCATATTCAATGCGCTATTGTACAGATGTTGCCGTTCTGCCTCCCCCGGCCAAAGTGGAAGCATAATGGGCTGTACATTTTTTATCGGCGACATGTCCGGCCAAAGCCATGTGCCCAACTGTTTTCTTCTTCCGGCCAGAAAGAAGAGAGCAGCTCTTTTCAAACGCTTCTGCCATTATCCGGCCAGAATAACAGCGAAACATTATTCTATTATATCTTGCGAAAGCTAAACAAACTAGCCTTTTTTATCAAAATATTGAAGAAGACGATCAATTGTGTGAATATCCGACCAGTTTTG
>DEQA01000004.1:8139-8842 GCA_002359075.1 Planococcaceae bacterium UBA3378 | reverse complement strand
TACCCGCGAATCTTAATGCTTAAAGTGACGTACTCCTGTAAATACCATAGCAATTCCATGCTTATTCGCCATATCGATTGAATCTTGATCCTTGATCGATCCGCCTGGTTGAATGATCGCTGTAATACCAGCAGCAGCTGCGGCTTCTACTGTATCGCTCATCGGGAAGAATGCATCCGATGCAAGCGCTGCTCCTTTTGCTTTTTCGCCTGCCTGCTCAAAGGCGATTTTGGCAGCACCGACACGGTTCATCTGGCCTGCACCGACTCCTAGTGTCATGTGGCTGTCTGTCACAACAATAGCATTTGATTTTACATGCTTTACTACTGCCCAGCCCAGCTTCATTGCTTCCCATTCTGCCTCAGTCGGCTCACGGTCTGTGACAACTTTGATGTCTGCTTCCTTAAAGCCAAAGCGGTCCGGTTCTTGGACTAATAGGCCGCCTTCTACTGATACAACATTGAACTTGTCCTGTTTTGCCTGAGAAAAATCAATCGTCATAAGACGGATATTTTTCTTCTGTGTCAGGATATGAAGTGCCTCCTCTGTAAAGGAAGGAGCAATAATAATTTCCAGGAAGATGCCGGAAAGCTTTTCGGCAGTCGCCTGATCAACTTCTTTGTTAAGCGCGATGATGCCGCCAAAAATGGAAGTTGGATCTGCTTCATATGCTTTATTAAACGCTTCTTCAATTGTTGCCCCT
>DEQA01000004.1:7635-8012 GCA_002359075.1 Planococcaceae bacterium UBA3378 | reverse complement strand
TGCTTTGCATAGGCAATGGAGAAATCAGAGCCAAGACGTTTTTGATAAAATGCGGCTTTTTGGTGCGGGTTTTCACCGTAGCGCAGGTTTTGCTTCAATTCATACGTAAGAGTCAGATTCTCAGGGAACTCCTCACCAATTGCATCTGTTAAATGGTTGGAGATATAGGAATCGTAGGCTGCCGTATGACGGAATACTTTTGCTGCTAAACGACGGCGTGTTTCAATTGTTGTTTTCCCATCGGCCTTTAATTCTTCCAGCACCTGTGCATAGTCGTTTGAATCTACAATTACCGTGACATATTCATGGTTTTTTGCTGCTGAACGAAGCATTGTCGGTCCGCCGATATCGATGTTTTCAATGGCGTCATCCCATGT
>DEQA01000004.1:2902-7419 GCA_002359075.1 Planococcaceae bacterium UBA3378 | reverse complement strand
CCTGTAGAAAGCACCTCATAGCCTAATGCTACAAGCTCCTTTGCAAATTCTAAAATACCATCTTTATTCGAAACACTGATTAGTGCACGTTTAGTCACAATAATGTCCTCCAATTTATGTATGCGTTTGCCTTTAAAACCAGACTCGCGCAAAAATTTTAGTTGAATAATGCTTGCAGTGTCTTTGGGTAAAGGTCATGTTCAACTGCATGAATACGTTCTTCTGTCGCTTCCCGATCCCCAGCTACTACCTCCACTGCCTGCTGTGAAATAATAGGACCTGTATCCATTCCCGCATCCACAAAATGGACTGTCACACCTGTCACCTTCACCCCGTGCTCCATCGCCTGTCCAATGGCATCTTTTCCTGGGAAGGAAGGTAAAAGAGAAGGATGGATATTAACAATACGATCCGGATAAGCAGAAAGCAGTACGTCGCCTACTAATCGCATATAACCTGCAAGAACAATCCATTCCACCTTAAGCGCTCGCAGCTGTGAGACTAATTCCTCTTCATAGGCTGCCTTTGTATCAAACTGTTTCGGCGCAAGCTCGAGCACTGGTATATCAAACTGCTTAGCACGTGTCGTAACAAATGCTCCCGGCTTATCTGTTACGACAAGTGCTACTTGAGCATGCAGGTCGCCGCTGATAACTGACTCTTGGATGGCCTGAAAGTTACTGCCGCTCCCTGAGGCAAATACAGCTATTTTCGTCGTCATTGTCCTAAGCTCCCATCATGTGCCCCATTGAAAAGCACACCTTCCCCTTTTACAACACGGCCGATACGATAAGCTTTTTCACCATTTGTTTCCGCTGCAGCCATCACTTTTTCTACATCCGCTTCCGGAACAGCGACAACAAAGCCAATGCCCATATTAAACACATTGTATAAGTCCTTATCCGCAAGCTGCCCCTTATCCTTTAAGAATTCAAAGATGCGAAGCACCGGCCAAGAGCCGAGCTCAATCTCCGCTGCAAGTCCTTCCGGCAGCATACGGGGAAGGTTTTCATAAAAGCCGCCGCCCGTTACATGGGCACAGCCATGCACATCACCGGCCTTTTGCATAGAAAGAACAGGCTTTGCATACAGCTTTGTCGGCACAAGCAATGCTTCTCCGATTGGTCCTAAATCCTCGTACCCTTCTACTATTGAATCCACTGCGAAATCATTGTCCGCAAAGACGATTTTCCGTACTAATGAATAGCCGTTTGAATGAACCCCGCTTGATGCCAGCCCAATCAATACATCGCCCTCTGCAATTTTTTCACCTGTAATGATCGCCGATTTCTCACAGGCACCTACTGCAAAGCCGGCCAAGTCATATTCGTCTTCCTCATACAGGCCGGGCATTTCAGCCGTCTCTCCGCCAATTAAAGCAGCACCGGACTGTACACAGCCGTCTGCTACACCTTTTACAATCTGCTCAATCTTGGCAGGCTCTGCTTTCCCTACAGCTACATAGTCGAGGAAGTACAAAGGTTCTGCCCCTTGTGCTACGATGTCATTGACGCACATTGCTACACAGTCGATGCCGATTGTATCGTGCTTATCGACCATGAAGGCCAGCTTCAGCTTTGTCCCCACGCCGTCTGTACCGGAAATGAGAACAGGCTCTTTCAAGTTCAATGCAGACAGGTCAAACATGCCGCCGAATCCACCGAATGTCCCCATCACACCGAGACGATTTGTACGTTCTACATGTGATTTCATGCGTTTTACCGCTTCATATCCTGCTTCAATATTTACGCCTGCTTGTTCATAGGCTTTAGACATCTTCATTCTCCTCCATTAACGTAACAGTTCTTTTTCATGCGGCAAAATCGTGTCCGGGAAAATTTCAGTAGGATATTTTCCAGTAAAGCATGCCATGCAAAGTCCGCCATTTTCATCTTCAAATGGTCGTTCAGTCGCTTTTACCAACCCTTCAACCGATAGAAATGTCAGGGAATCTGCTCCAATCATCTGACGGATTTCCTCCGCATTATGACTGGAGGCAATGAGCTCTTCATGTGTTGAAGTATCAATACCGTAGAAGCATGGATCTGTCATCGGCGGTGAAGAAATCACAACATGTACCTCTTTTGCTCCCGCTTCTTTCAGCATACGTACGATGCGGCGGGATGTTGTGCCACGTACAATTGAATCATCTACCATGATCACGCGTTTCCCTTTTACAACCTGTACGACCGGGGAAAGCTTCATTTTCACGCCGCGCTCACGCAGCTCCTGTGTAGGCTGGATAAATGTGCGGCCTACATAACGGTTTTTAATCAAGCCGAGCTCATAAGGAATACCACTTTCTTCCGCAAATCCTATAGCCGCCGAAATACTGGAGTCCGGCACGCCTGTTACAACATCCGCCTCGATATTCATACATTCCCGAGCGAGTTCTTTACCCATACGCTTACGTGCCATATGAACATTAATGCCGTCAATATTAGAATCAGGACGAGCAAAGTATACATATTCCATCGCACACATCGTCCGCTGGTCCTTTTCAACGTAACTGTCCACTTCCAAACCATTGTTTGAAATAATCAATAATTCTCCCGGCTCCACTTCACGGACATATTCAGCACCGATGAGATCAAAGGCACATGTTTCAGAAGCGACAACCCATGCATCACCCAGCTTACCAAGTGATAACGGACGCAGCCCATTACGGTCACGTGCGACAATCATCGAATCATTTGTTAATAGTAAAATAGAGAAGGCACCTTTCAATAAGGAAAGGGCATTTTTCACCTTTGCCCGAAACGGCGAATATGTGCTCTTTTTGATTAAATGGACGACAACTTCCGTATCAGAAGTCGAGTTAAAAATACTGCCAGAGCGCTCTAAATATTGTTTTAGATGTGTAGCGTTCACCAGATTCCCGTTATGTGCGATCGCCAATGACCCTGTAGATGAACGGAAAAGCAGCGGCTGTACATTTTCAATGCCGTTGCCGCCCGCTGTTGCATACCGGGCATGAGCAATAGCTGCATGCCCGATTGCTGTACGCAATCTTTCCTCATTAAATACTTCATTTACAAGTCCTTCGCCTTTTACTGCACGCAGCTGCTGGCCGTCTGTTGTGACGATGCCAGCTCCTTCCTGTCCGCGGTGCTGTAGCGCATGTAAGCCGTAATAGCTTAGCTGCGCTGCTTCTTTATGTCCCCATATTCCGAAAACGCCACATTCTTCATTTAAGCCTCTGATTTCAGCAAGCATGGGATTGCTCCTTTCCAAGCCGAACGGAATTCCTCCACTGCACCTTCAATAAGCACACCGTTGTCACCGTTGATTGTTAGTTTTGCTTCTTCTGTTACGACACCGATTTTTTGTGCATCTTTTATCATTTCTTCAAATGCTGCTGCATTTTCTTCCTTCACCGTTACTACAAAACGTGATTGAGATTCAGAGAATAATGCTGTAACAGCAGAGCCTGGTAATGTGACATTTACACCTAATAATGCTGAAGCAAATGTTTTTTCAGCTAGAGCTACCGCTACACCACCTTCTGAAACGTCATGTGCCGACTGTACTAAGCCTGCGCGGATGGCTGCAAGAAGAGCTGCCTGACGTGCTGCTTCCACCTCTAAATCGATGGCAGGTGCTTTCCCGGAAATTCCGCCTGCTACTAATTTTTGAAGCTCTGATCCGCCGAATTCCGTTTTCGTTTCGCCGATCAAGTACACGATGTCTCCAGCTTGCTTTACATGTTGAGTCGTTACATGTTCTAATTCTTTTACTAACCCTACCATTCCAATTGTTGGCGTTGGGTAAACTGCTACACCAGAGCGTTCATTATAAAGGGATACATTCCCGCCGATGACTGGTGCATTGAGTGCTGTACATGCTGCTGCAATGCCGTCCGCTGACTTTTCGATCTGCCAGAAGATTTCAGGCTTTTCCGGATTACCGAAGTTCAGGCAGTCCGTAATAGCAAGCGGTTCACCGCCGGAGCAGACGATGTTTCGTGCTGCTTCTGCTACCGCAATTTTTCCTCCTACTTCCGGATCAAGGTAAATATAGCGGGAGTTACAGTCAGTTGTCATAGCCAGTCCTTTATTCGTACCGCGTACACGTAACACTGCTGCGTCAGAACCAGGTGCTACGACTGTATTCGTACGTACTTGGTAGTCATACTGGTCATACACCCATTCTTTTGAAGCTACAGTCGGCGCTTTTAAAAGGGCTGTTAATGTTTCCTTATAATCGGCTACTTGCGGCTCAGCGTTTTCTATTGCCTGGAACTCTGCATAGTAAGCAGGCTCGGCTGAAGGCTTATGATAAACCGGTGCATCTTCTGCAAGAGCATCTGCCGGCACTTCCGCCACAACTTCTCCGTTATGAAGAAGACGCAGCATTTTGTCGTCCGTCACATGACCGATTGCCACAGCATCCAAATCATATTTTTCAAAGATAGCCTTGATCTCCTCTTCCCGGCCCTTTTTCACAACAAGCAGCATACGCTCCTGTGATTCAGATAACATCATCTCGTAAGCAGACATTCCTGTTTCGCGTTGTGG
>DEQA01000004.1:0-2776 GCA_002359075.1 Planococcaceae bacterium UBA3378 | reverse complement strand
ACTTCTAAACATGCCTCAAGTAAAAGCTTCTCCATAAATGGGTCTCCTACTTGCACAGCCGGCCGTTTGTCCTCTGAATCTTCCGTTAATTCTTCGGATGCAAATGTTGCTCCGTGGATGCCATCACGCCCTGTTTTCGCACCAACATACATGACTGTATTGCCAACACCAGCCGCAATTCCGCGCTGGATATCTTTATGGTCGATCAGGCCCACACACATAGCGTTTACTAACGGGTTTCCTTCATAGCAAGGATCAAATTGAATTTCTCCGCCTACTGTCGGAATACCGATACAGTTGCCGTACCCTGCAATTCCTGCCACTACTTCTTCAAATAAATATTTACCGCGTGCTGACTTCAGCTCACCAAAACGCAGGGAGTTCAGCATCGCAATTGGACGTGCACCCATTGAAAAGACGTCACGGATAATCCCGCCTACACCTGTTGCAGCTCCTTGATAAGGCTCAATTGCAGATGGATGGTTATGCGATTCCATTTTAAATACAACTGCCTGCTCATCCCCGATATCGACAATTCCTGCCCCTTCACCAGGCCCTTGAAGCACTTGAGGCCCTTTTGTAGGGAACTTGCGCAGTACTGGCTTTGAGTTTTTGTAAGAGCAGTGTTCAGACCACATAACGGAGAAAAGACCTGTCTCTGTCCAGTTTGGCAGGCGGCCTAAAATGCCTTCCACCATTGCAAATTCTTCATCTGACATACCCATCTGAGCATATAGCTTTTCCTCTTTAATCTGCTCCGCTGTTGGCTCAAACTTAGTTGTTGACATGATTTTCCCTCCACTGCTTTACGATTGATTTAAATACTCTCAGACCATCTGCTCCGCCTACTAGCGCATCGACTGCACGTTCCGGGTGAGGCATCATGCCAAGCACATTGCCGCGTTCATTAATAATGCCGGCGATATCTTCTAAAGAGCCGTTCGGGTTTTCCCCTGAATATGTGAATACGATTTGATTATTTTCTTTTAATCTTTTTAATGTCTCTTCGTCACAATAATAATTGCCTTCTCCATGAGCGATTGGGACCGTAATGACTTCCCCTTGCTCATACTGGCTTGTGAAAAGTGTGCTGTTGTTTTCTACTTTAAGCTGTACAGGGCGGCACATAAATTTTAAATTTTTATTACGGAGGAGCGCACCAGGCAATAGCCCTGCTTCGGTTAAAATTTGAAATCCATTACATACGCCTAATATCGGTTTACCTGCTTCAGCAGCTTTTTTTACTTCTAACATAATATTGGACTGATTGGCCATCGCTCCGCAACGTAAGTAGTCGCCATAGGAGAAGCCACCCGGTACTAAAATGCCGTCAAAGCTGCTGAGGTCTGTTTCTGAATGCCAAACGAATTCTACTTCTTCACCTAGTTCATCCTTGATTGCATGGTACATATCGATGTCACAGTTTGACCCAGGGAAAACGAGTACTGCGAATTTCATGATTAGTTAGCCTCCTCGACTTCATAGCGGTAGTCTTCGATGACCACATTTGTTAATACTTTCTCGCACATTTCCTTAACAATCGTATCAATATCTTTTTCTGTATCACCGATTGTCAGTTCTAAATACTTACCAATCCGCAGATCTTCTACTTCCTCGTAGCCCATCTTCACTAATGAGCCTTTTACTGCCGAACCTTGTGGATCCAGGATACTTTCGCGTAATGTAACGTAAATTTTAACCTTTTTCATTTTTTATTGTCCTCCAAGTCTAGTAAGTATGATTTCATAGCTTTCTGTTAAACTACCAAGATTGCGGCGGAACACATCTTTATCCAGCTTTTGTTTTGTCTTGGCATCCCAAAGCCGGCAAGTATCCGGTGAAATTTCATCCGCTAACAAAACATTGCCGTCCTGATCGCGACCAAATTCCAGCTTAAAATCAACCAGCTCTACGCCGATCTCTTCAAAAATAGGCCGTAATACTTCATTCACCTTTAAACCGCCATCATACAACGCCTGCACTTCCTCAGGTGTAGCAATGCCCAGCACATCAATATGCTCAGTAGAAATATGCGGGTCACCTAAATCATCATTTTTATAATAAAATTCGACGATCGGACGCTTGAGAGGTGTTCCCTCTTCAAGCCCTAATCGTTGTGCAAGTGAACCGGCTGCAATGTTTCTGACAACGAGTTCAATCGGAATAATATCGACTTTGCGTACAAGCTGCTCATGGTCGGAGATGCGCTTCACAAAATGTGAAGCGATTCCTTTTGCCTGTAATTTTTCAAACAGCAATGTAGTGATGCGGTTATTCAAAATGCCTTTTCCGGCGATCTCTTCTTTCTTCTCCCCGTTGAATGCTGTGGCACTGTCTTTATATTCCACAAAGAGAATGGATGGATCCTCCGTTGCGTATAAACGCTTTGCTTTCCCTTCATACAAAAGCTGGCCTTTCTTCATGCCATGTTCCCCCTCAATTATTGTAGACCGCAACGTTCGAAAATAAGGTCGACGTTTTGGATGTGATAGTTGTAGTCAAAGCAATCATCCAGTTCTTCCTTTGTTAAGTAGGAAGTGATCTTTTCATCTGCTTCTACTAGAGGACGGAATTGTATTTGCTCATCCCAGGCACGTGCTGTTAATGGCTGTACCGTATCATACGCCTCTTCACGTACTAAGCCTTTATCGATTAACGCAAGCAGGATGCGCTGTGAGTAAATCAAACCAAATGTACGATCCATATTGCGTTTCATATTTTCCGGGAACACCGTTAAGTTTTTCACAATATTGCCGAATCGGTTCAGCATATAGTT
>DEQA01000048.1 GCA_002359075.1 Planococcaceae bacterium UBA3378 | reverse complement strand
AAACTCATGAATGTTTTTATTGTTTTAAACAGTTATAATAATTATTGGTTTAAAATAATTCTTATTTTTCTGGGGGGAAAAATATTATGGCAGTAGAGACAATGACTTACTTAGAAATGTTAGAGAAAAGCCTATATGATTTAGTAACGGAAACGTCCACTAATTTACCAAAAGACGTTCGTCGTGCCATTAAAGCGGCAAAAGAAGCAGAAAATGCCGGCACACGTGCGGCCATGTCTTTAGATACTATTACAAACAACATTGTTATGGCTGAAGATAATGTTTCTCCAATCTGTCAAGATACTGGTTTACCAACATTTAAAGTATATACTCCTGTCGGTGTTAACCAATTAGAAATTAAAGCGGCAATAAAAAAAGCAATTGCTGCAACAACTGCTGATGCTAAGTTACGTCCAAATGCTGTCGACTCATTAACTGGTAAAAACTCCGGAGATAATTTAGGTGACGGCCTGCCGGTGATTAAATTCGAGCAATGGGAAAATGACTATATTACAATTAAGCTCATTCTAAAAGGCGGCGGCTGTGAAAATAAAAACATTCAATACTCCCTTCCTTGCGAGTTGGAAGGATTAGGCCGTGCAGGTCGTGATTTAGACGGTATCCGTAAATGTATCCTTCATTCTGTATGGCAGGCGCAGGGACAAGGCTGTTCAGCCGGCTTTATCGGGGTCGGCATCGGCGGTGACCGCTCAAGCGGTTATGATCTTGCAAAAGAACAATTATTCCGCTCAGTAGAAGATATTAATCCAAACGAAGATTTAGCAAAATTAGAAGAATATATCGTCAAAACATCCAATACATTTGGTGTTGGTACAATGGGCTTCGGCGGTGAGGCAACATTGCTGGGCTGTAAAATTGGTGTAATGCACCGTATCCCGGCTTCTTTCTATGTATCCGTAGCATACAACTGCTGGGCTTACCGTCGTATGGCTGTTGATATTAACCCGGCAACAGGCGAAATTATTAAATGGCACTATCAAGACGGTGAAAAAATCACTTTTCGTGATGAAGAAAAAGAAGCGGCTTCCTCTGATAGCAAAACAGTAGAATTGACTGCACCAATTACAGAAGAACAAATTCGCGCATTAAAAGTAGGTGACGTGGTGAAAATCTCCGGCCGTATGTACACAGGCCGCGATGCGATCCACCATCATTTAATGAGCCATGATGCACCTGTTGACTTAAACGGACAAATTATCTACCACTGTGGTCCTGTTATGGCAAAAGACGAAGCTGGCAATTGGACAGTGAAAGCTGCCGGGCCAACGACATCTATTCGTGAGGAGCCTTATCAAGGCGATATTATGAAAAAATTCGGTATTCGTGCTGTTATCGGTAAAGGCGGCATGGGGCCAAAAACACTTGCAGCACTTCAAGAGCACGGCGGCGTTTATTTAAATGCCATCGGTGGTGCAGCCCAGTATTATGCTGACTGTATCAAGGGTGTCGATGGGGTTGATCTAATGGAATTTGGTATTCCAGAGGCAATGTGGCACTTACAGGTTCAAGATTTTACAGCAGTTGTGACAATGGATTCTCATGGTAACTCATTACACGCTGATGTAGAAAAATCATCATTAGATAAATTGGCTATGCATGCAGAACGCGTCTTCTAATTGCAATGATCTACTTCAAGAAATCGCAACGGACTATCCGTTGCGATTTTTTATTTGCATTTCTCTCCTTCAAGATGTATCCTTATTTATAATAATTCTAAACTGAAAATCAAGTTGTTCAATTGAAAACCTCTATCATTTAACTGTTGTATAAGTTTCGATACTGATTTTCATTATCAAGGAGTGATGATATGGACTATTCTAATCGAGAAAATGTCGATTTAAATGAGAAAATAAAAGAACATAAGGAACTGATTGCCGCCTTCTTATCAGGCATTATTATTTTCCTCGCATGGAGAATGGCTTCTCTAGGACTTGAAACAGCTGCTGTTATAGCATTTATTTCTGCTTATATAATGGGAGGCTATGCGAAAGCAAAAGAAGGATTAACAGAAACGATTAAGCACCGAAAGCTGAATGTGGAAATTCTTATGATTTTAGCCGCAATTGGCTCTGCCATGATCGGCTACTGGACAGAGGGAGCTATTCTCATCTTCATCTTTGCACTGAGTGGAGCACTCGAAACCTATGCAATGAATAAAAGCCATCGTGAAATTTCTGCACTGATGGAGCTGCAGCCTGAGGAAGCATGGCTGGTACGCGGTGGTTTTGAGCCTATTAAAATAGCTGTTAGCGAACTTAGAATCGGGGACCATGTACTCGTAAAACCAGGAGAACGCATCCCCGTGGACGGACTCATTTTCAAAGGACATTCTACAGTAGATGAAGCAGCAATCACCGGCGAATCGATGCCGGTTACGAAGGAAGCAGGCGCACAGGTATATGCAGGGACCGTCAATTTAAACAGCCCTCTCACAGTTAAAATGACAAAACATAGTAATGAAACAATGTTCCAGAAAATTATTAAACTTGTTGAGTCGGCACAAAGCGAGAAGTCCCCTTCTCAGCAATTCATTGAACGGTTTGAAGGTACTTATGTAAAGGTAGTGTTAGGCATTGTCGGCCTTATGCTCTTCGTTCCCCACTATCTGTTCGAGTGGGACTGGTCGACAACCTTCTACCGGGCAATGGTTTTGCTTGTTGTTGCTTCTCCATGTGCCCTGGTTGCCTCTGTCATGCCGGCAACATTAGCTGCTATTTCTAACGGGGCACGCAACGGTATTTTATTTAAAGGTGGTATGCATCTTGAGAATATCGGGAGTATTAAGGCACTTGCCGTTGATAAAACCGGGACACTGACAGAAGGAACACCCGTTGTAACAGACTTTTTAGTGCGGGAAGATGCTGACAGCAAGGAGACCCTTGCTATTTTAGCGACAATCGAGGGACAATCAACGCATCCTCTTGCACAGGCCATTTCCCGCTATGCGGCTGAACAAGGTATTAAGATAAGCAAGCAGGCAGTAATTCAGGATATTCCCGGAAATGGTATGGAGGCAACTATAGAGCAGCAGGAGTATAAAGTCGGTAAGCCTGCTTTTGTAGGAAAAGAGGAAGCAGCTCAGTTTGCCGGTGGGGCATTAGCACAGCTTGCTTCAGCAGGGAAAACAGTTACTTTCATCCGTGACCAGCAAGGAATTTTAGGCCTTATCGCTTTAAAGGATACGGTTCGGGAAGAAGCAAAAAAGGCCGTTGCCTCCCTACAGGATTTAGGTATTCATGTTGTTATGCTTACAGGTGATAACAAACAGACAGCGAGTGTGATTGCGAAAGAGTCCGGTGTAAATGACTATGTTGCTGAATGCTTGCCGGAAACAAAAGTGGAATATATTCAGAAATACAACAAGGAGTATGAAACTGTCGGCATGGTAGGCGATGGGATTAATGATGCTCCTGCTCTCGCTACTGCCGCCGTTGGGATAGCTATGGGTGATGGAACAGATGTCGCACTTGAAACAGCTGACATTGTTCTGATGAAAAACAATTTAACGAAAATTGAATATGCTATCCGGATGTCACGCCAAATGCAGCGTATCGTAAAGCAGAATATCGTATTTTCGATCGGGGTCATCCTCCTGCTCGTCATCTCGAATTTCTTCCAGGCAATCAATTTGCCGCTTGGAGTCATTGGCCATGAAGGAAGTACAATCCTCGTTATTGTAAATGGGCTGCGCATGCTAAGAAATATGTAAGAAACATATATTCATAAAAGCTGCGGCCGGCACGGATATATAATCTACTCTTCACCTTCCCCCATAAAAAAACACGATCCAGGAGAATCTCCTTGATCGTGTTTTTTTAAAATACTGGTGATTTACTTGTTTCCTTGTTTTTTAGCGCGACCTGGCGTTTTTGCATGGAGGCGTTAATTAATCCGCCGAAAATTAAAATCATCCCTGTAAAGTACAGCCAAAGCATCAAAATAATAACCCCGCCGATACTGCCGTATGTGGTACTGTAATTACCAAAGTGATTGACGTAAAATGAAAAACCATACGTCAATACTAACCAGCCAATTGTGGCAAAAACAGCGCCTGGCATCACACTGATAAACTTCAGCCTTGGATCAGTATTAGGAACAATCCAATACATAAGGACCATCACCACAAAAATAAGAAGCGGAGGCGTCAACCATCTGATGAAAGCCCAAATAGATCCAAACGAGCTTTCTATACCTAGATAAGAAAAGAAAAGATTACCGAGCTGCTGTCCGAAAATAGGGAATACTAAAGCCAGCAAGATGATAATAACAAATGCTCCCGTAAATAGTAATGATAAAGAACGGTTAATTAAGCCAGCTCTTCCGTCTACTTCGTACGCTCTGTTCAACGCCTTCATAAGTGCATCAATGCCTTTAGAAGCCGACCAGATGGTCCCGATAATCCCGATGGATAGTAACCCGCCGTTTTGGTTCGTCAGTACTTCTGCCAAAGTTCCTTCAATCAATGAATATACTTCAGCCGGCATGATATCCTCCATAAAATCGAATACCTGTCCCTGTTCAAGATTCAGGTATGGCAGCAATGTCACTAAAAAAATGAGCAAAGGAAAAAATGATAATAGGAAGAAGTAAGCGAGCTGCGCACCCATGCCAGACATATCGACACGCTGCACACTAGATATTAAATCCTGAAAGAAACCTTTTGCAGTCGTTCTGTCGATCTCAGACTCACTTGGTGAGACAAAGGATTTGACGACGGCAATCGCCTCTTTAGGAGCAGAATTTTCCTCTTTCATACACGTTCACCCCTTCCTCGTATCTTATACATTTACGCCTTTGTATCAGGCTTTGTAAACGCTTCTTTTGTTTCTGTCACCATACTCATAATTGTATCAGGCAAAGCTTTCGCATCTTCTACCTGTGACATGATGGAGTCCATATTTTTTTGTGCAGATGAATATAAGGTTTGAACCTGTTCGACTTTGGCCTCAACCAGTTGTACTAGCTCATCGCTGTTTTTTACATAATACGTTACTGTTTCTTTTACTTTTTTAGATGTGTCCACCGTATGCTGGCGAGTATTTTTATCCAGCATACTAATTACCGCTCCTGTAAGAGCTCCTAATAAAATTGCAGGTAGTAACTTACTTTTCGTCATATCTATTCCTCCCGTATTTGATTTTTACCCCAAATTACTTGTGTAAAACAATCATCCTCTATATTTTAAACAGTATTCCGACTTTTTGAAAGCAATGGGTAGTAAATCATTCTTCATAAATCATCTTTTTTGTCATTCCCCCATCGATCGTCAAATTGGTCCCGGTGATGAAATTATTTTCAGGATGGGTCAGATATAAGCATGCCCGGGCAATATCCTCAGGTTTCCCAACACGATTCGAAAGATGCTGTGTATGGTCGATATGCCGCAGTTTTTCATAATCACCCGTTTCTATCCAGCCGGGGGAAATACAATTAACCGTAATATTTTTCTCCGCAAACGACCTGGCAAGCGCATGTGTTAATGCCACAATCCCTCCTTTACTTGCAGCATACGCCTCCGTATAAGGCTCGGATTGAAAGGCACGTGTAGAAGCAAGCGATACGATTGATCCTCCTTGCATATATTTGGCTGCCTCGCGTGAGCAAAGAAAGACGCTGCGTAAATTTGTATTGATCACATCATCCCAAATTGCTGCATCCAGCTCTATAGGCGGCTTGACGATAAACTTGCCGGCATTGTTAATAAGAATATCGATTTTCCCGTAGCGGTCCGCCACTTGTGCCATTAGTGTTTGGATCTCTGCTTCCTGCCGTACGTCCGTTTGGATAAAATGGATTTTATCCTCAACTGCTTTATTCATATCGGCTGCAATGACTAAAGCGCCTTCTTCGCTGTAGGCTTTGGCAATTGCTTTGCCGATGCCCTGTGCTGCCCCTGTTACAATAACTACTTTTCCTTGAAACATTCAACCGCCTCCTTACTTGAAAACCTATCATTTGTTTCTTCTTTTTTCAAACTAATTATAGTTGACTTTAGGACAGCAAAATGAAATGATATTTTCGTATATACAGAAAGGCAGGTCAAAAAATTGGATCTATCGACTCCCTCACAAGAAAATGTAGTGTACATGATTGAGCAAATGAAAGACAAGCTTCGTATGGTAAATGTAGATGCTATGAAGTCGGAACACTTCAGCGAAGAGAACTACGAAGATTTACTGGATCTGTATGAAATGGTAATGAAGCGCGATTCCTTCAGTCCAAGCGAAATGCAAGCGATTGTTGCTGAATTGGGGACATTCCGCAAATAAAAAAGAGAGCGTCTAATTTTGTCGAGACGCTCTCTTTTTTGTCTTATTTCCTGGGAAATGCATGTCATTTCCTGTATATTTTGTGCGAAATCCGTTTACTTATTCAAAGCTACGGCAATCGCGGCACCAATTCGCGCATTATTTTTCACAAGTGCAATATTTGCTTCAAGTGATTTCCCCGCTGTCAGTTCTTTTACTTTTCCTAACATGAACGGTGTTACTTCTTTACCGGCAATGCCTTTTTCTTCTGCTTCTGCCAGTGCCTTTTCAATAATATCATTTATGAAGGATGCTTCCATTGCATCTTCTTGTGGAATCGGGTTCGCAATAACTGCACCGCCGCGCAGGCCTAAATCCCATTTTGCACGCATCATGTTCGCTACTTCTTCCGGAGAATCCGCACGGAAGTTAACGTTGAACTCAGATTCGCGTGTATAGAAGGCCGGCAGCATATCCGTACCATAGCCGATCACCGGAACACCTTTTGTTTCTAAATATTCAAGCGTTAAGCCGATATCTAAAATAGATTTTGCTCCTGCGCATACAACTGCAACATTTGTCATTGCCAGTTCTTCTAAATCAGCAGAAATATCCATCGTTGTTTCTGCCCCTCTATGCACACCGCCGATTCCTCCAGTAACAAATAGTTCAATTCCTGCAAGTTCTGCACAGATCATCGTAGCAGCCACCGTTGTAGCTCCCAGCTTTTTCGTAGCAAGCAAATAGCCTAAGTCGCGGCGTGAAGCTTTCGCTACGCCCTGTGCATTACCGAACATCTCTAATTCTTCGTCTGATAATCCGATTTTGATTTTCCCATCAATAAGGGCAATAGTAGCAGGTACAGCACCGTTTTCACGGATAATTGCTTCTACTTCTCTGGCAGTTTGCACGTTTTGCGGATATGGCATTCCATGTGAAATAATTGTCGACTCCAGTGCAACAATCGGTAACCCTTTTTCTTTTGCTTCCAATACTTCTTGTGAATAAGATAAATATGCTTCCATTATAATTCCCTCCAAATAGATAGTTCATTTACTGATAAATCTTCTCTCACTGTCTCTTTGCATTGCAGTGTTCTAGATGCATTATAAAGACCAAAGCTCACAGCATCGCGGAATGGTTCCCCATACAGATGGGCATGAAGAAAAGCGCTGACAAAAGCATCGCCGGCTCCTGTCACATCAACGATATGTTCGATAGGTAAAGCCTTCAAACGCTCGATTTTTCCATTATGCCCTGTGATTACTCCGTTACTTCCAAGCGTGATCACCACATGA
>DEQA01000042.1 GCA_002359075.1 Planococcaceae bacterium UBA3378 | reverse complement strand
AACTAGCTAATCAACAGACGTGATAAAGTAGATACTTTATTGACATTAGTAGCCATATGGTCGGTTGTATGGTCGGTTATAGTATGGATAGCGATAGTATGGTGGGTAGACTGGGTAAATTGGGTAGAATGGGAAAAATGGGTAGTGGTAATGTGGGCTTCTTCTTCGATGACGTCTTCCATAACTGTCATAATCATAATCATCATCTCTGTAATCTTGATAACCGTCATATTGTCCGTAATTTTGCATAATATGCCTCCTTTTTATTTCGCTATAGATTATGCGAGTTACCTAAAAGGATATTAAACACTTGCCTAGGGAGGACATTGTTAAATTGGTGCAGTCAGAAGTATTGATTATTAGGGATTTTGATACTTGGAAGGAACGCTCCCTTCAAGGAGCCAATTTGAGAGTATTGATTTCTGCATGAAGTATAATGAGCCATGAGGAAAATGTGAAATAATTTACATACAAATTTCAGCAAAATTAACCGCCTTTCAGCATTGGAAAGACGGTTTGATATCGGTGCATTTTAATTGCTTTAACAAAGCTTAACCTAGTTGTCCTGTTGGACCAGTGACAAGTATCCTCATTCTAGTTCACCATTATACTTTTACATTATTAGAATCAACACCTTTTTAAAAATTACCTTCTAAATTAGAAACTGTAAAAATGTTGATTACTATTTACCTTACTATTATTTATTAATAAACAAGCATTTTAAATATGCCTTTTTCAGCAGGCAGTTGGAATAAAAGCAACTGACTTTACTTTGATCTAGATTGCTATTTTCGGTGACGCATAAAAAAATGGACGTACTTCACCTATATATCCCTAGTACTTTGGTTTATATAGTTTTCCTTTATGCATTAACATTCTGTTTTTCGGCAGTCTGGCTATTGCTTCTGCACTGCAGCTTGCATCAATGAATACAAAACTTGCTTCTGACCCGACTTTCGGCCATTGCTGCTGTCCTTCTACCGTTAAGGGTGTCACTCCTTGTGTAATTAAACTTAAACTCTCGCGCAAGGAACGTTCGTCCGTCTTCCCTGTATATTGGCAAAAATTATGCACTTTCTCCAAAATATCCCCTGAAAAATAAGGGCTCCAGGAATCATAAAAACCATCACAGCCTAAAGCGACTTTAACACCTTCTCTTTTCAATAGATCAATCGGTATCAGCTGATGATTAATGGATATTGGTATAGTAGACATGATTTCTACCTCATCTTCGCTTAGCTTTTTGGCAAATTGTGTTTGTCGATGCAGTGATAAGCTGCTTAAACCAAATGCATGACTGAATGCTGTATGCCCCTTATAATTTTGTTCCTTCACCAGTTCCAGCCATTTATCCATCGTATAGAAACCTACTTGTCCTCTATCGTGAAGATGCATATCTACATCTACATCGTATTCCTTCGCTATATCCATCGTCATCTGGAGTGATTTTTCAATGTCTTTATCAATTCCCGCCGGATCAAGTGCTCCCAAGATGGTAGCTCCAGCATCTAATGCTTGTCTTAATAAGCTTGGCATTTCTTCATGAGTCAGTAAACCGTGCTGAGGAAACGCAACGATATCATAGGTTACATACTGCTCATAGGCCGCCAGAGCTTTTTTAACACCCTCTAGATTTTTCAGCTTTATAAAAGGATCGACATTGACATGTGTTCGAATATGATTCACACCATTATTCAAATGCAATTCAATCATTGCAGAAGCCCTTTGCATCACTGTTTCGGAAAGCACTTCTAATTCTGCTGCTTCCAGCTCTAATCTTTCCGGCAGGTTATTCACAGGGCGGCAAGCTCTCCATCCTAGAGAAAGATACGTTTTATCCAAATGATTATGCATTTCTTTAAATGCGGGTAGTGCAAGCCTTCCTTCCATATTAATTGAATTTGTCATAGGTACATTCGATGAAGCAGGGAGTATTTTTTCAATCAATCTTTCTGAAACTTGAATGTGGAACAAACCAGTCTCTGTTTTAATACTGCCATCTTCATATGTTGTTTCTCCTGTTTCCAGCCGGACGTTGCGCACCCATGTTTTCATCGAAATTCCCCCTTCAGCTCTATTGCTTCCTCATGAATAATTTTTCCTTTTGAGAGTACGGTCGAAATAGGACATCTTCTTGCAATAAGGTGTGCAGAGCTCACTGCATCTACAAGCAGCGCATTGGCTGTATCTCCAACTTTAGGCCACTGCTGTACTCCTGCAGGATTTAAAGGCGTTATGCCGCCTGTAGCGTATTTTAAGGACTGTCCGATATGCCATTCATCTATATAGCCAAAGCGCTCTATAAACAGGTTTAATTTTTGAATGGTATTCCCGCTTCCGAATGGTGACCAATGATCCATAAGGCTGTCATGGCCAAATGATACTTTTACGCCCCTATCATACAAATATTTGACAGGTATCGTAATCGGACCTGCACCAATTGGAATAGTTGTCGTTAAACGAACTTGATTGGCAGCCATTCGAGTTATTAACGGATCTAATGATTTTCCCGGCAAATCCGCCAAAGCAAATGCATGACTGATCGTTACATCCTTTTTAAAAGAGCGTTGTTCAATTTCATCCAGAATGTGCTGGATATCAAATTCACCCAATGTATTTTGTTCGTGTAAATGAATATCAATGCCGACATCATATTTTTCAGCTAATTGAAAAGTTGTTTTAATCACTTCGCTGCTGTTACGATCTACTAAAGCAGGGTCTACCCCTCCGATATGAGTAGCGCCCATTTGTAATGCCTTTTCAAGGATCGTTAAAAATGAAGGGCCGTTGCGTAGTAACCCGTGCTGCGGGAATGCAACGATTTCATAAGTGATTTGATCTTGATAGCTTTCCAACACACGCTTGACGATTTCTATATGTCTCGTCTTAATTTGCGGATCAACATTCACATGTGTTCGAATATGCGTATGTCCGTTTTTAATATAATGCTGCACCATCGCGTGTGCCCTGTCTTCAGCGACATCCAATTGCTCCGGTAATAAAAGGGCTTCTTCCTTAAAGCGTGAAAAAATACCTTCTGTCGCTATCGTTGGCGCTTTCCATTCTCCACTGAAGTATGTTTTATCGATATGTGTATGCATTTCTTTGAACGATGGAACGAGCAGCTGCATTTTGGCATCTACTACGGCTGCATCGTCCGCTTTAATAGAGGGAGCTATTTCAATAAATATTCCATTTTCAATCAACACATCAAATAGTTCCGTTTTAGTCGCTGTAACAAACGTTTGCTCATACAAATAGCCAGTTTCCAAACACACATTTTTTAATAATAATCGCAAAAAAAACACGCCCCTTTCACTTTCAAGTTCATTTATATTGAATATGCTAAAATCTATTGATAGCCCTCTGACTTATAGAAACAGCCCCTTCAGGTTAAGTTTCCACTATATTCGATGCTGACTATGTATAGTTTGACTTTTAAAACAAACACAGGTATGTCTTTGAGTACTTGTATGAAAGACAAGTCTCCAAAGACAACTACCCATATTATTTTCTTCACCAACCCACAACACTAAGTAGCTAAGCGCTCTTAGTATGATTCAAGTGAGCCTGAAGTCATTTTTCCATTGAATATCGTAGCTGCCCGCTTCGATCTGCGGGCAACAGCTTCAGCAGAACAGGATGCTTCGACCAAAACAAGATTCGCTTCATCGCCGATCTTCGGCCATACTTGTCTACCTTCTTGATCTAAAGGTGTCTTACCGTCCGTAATATAATAAAGTGCCTGTGACAGTGAGTACTCATCCACCCAGTGAGAAATTTCCGCCAAACGCCCGACGCGTTCTAATATATCTCCATTGCCGAACGGTGACCACACATCAAAAATGTTATCGCACCCAACAGCAACGGGTACGCCATGCTTACGTAATAAGCCCATTGGAGGGAAATTGCGATTAATCGGTACGCTGGAGATAATGGTGATACCTGCATCAGCAAGCAGGTCAGCCATTTCTTCAGCCTGGGACAGCGGAATATCTCCGAGTCCAAACGCATGGCTGATCGCTACTTTCCCTTGCAAACCAGCTTTTTTTGTTAGCTGGGCCAATTTTTTTATGGTGAAAATCCCTAAATGATCCGGGTCATGCAAATGCAGGTCGATACCAGCGTTTCCTTCCACGGCTAACTCCACCATAGCGTTTAATGAAGCATCTATATCTCCATCCACTGTAGCAGGATCAACACCACCTATAAAACTTGCTCCATTTTTCAGCGCCTCTCTAATTAACTCTCTTGAATCTGTACGCAATAGACCATGCTGTGGAAAGGCAACAATTTCATACGTCAATTTCCCTTCAAATGTACGTAATGCCTTTTGAACGTTTTCTAAATTCTTCAACCCTATTTCAGGATAAATATCTACATGTGTCCGTACATGGGTAACACCACATGCCACATAGGTTTCAAGCAATAATTCCGCCCGTTCCTGCGTAGGAGTTTCCAAAGAAGGAAGAACTTCTTTTTCAATATCCAGGCGTTCAAAGATATTTCGGACAGGTGTCACAGAACGCCAGCGATCGCCAAGCAATGTTTTATCCAAATGACAATGTTTTTCTACAAAGGATGGCAGCGCTAATAGCTGTTTCGCATCTTTTTTCGGCAAATCATCTGTTATCTCCTCAGTAGAAGCTATTATCTTTGCAATCTTCTTATTTTCAATCAATAAATGGAAACATTCTGAATTCGTTCCTGTTACAATGCCTTCATTAATCTGATAACTTGTTTCTAAACGTATATTTGTTAACCAATAAGTAGAGCTCACATACACCGTTCCTTTCCAATATTCATTATATATTTACTATGAATTTATCTCGTGCCAGCGTTGATACACTTTAATACTATCTTCATTCGGCTGTTGAATCATAGGCAATCGGCGTTCTTCAATAGGCTTGCAATACTCATCATAAAATGTTTCAAGCTCAAAGTACTTGCGGTCATCTTTGTAATAAGGAGCGTAATCTTCACGCGTTGTAATATAAATTACTTTTCTAGGGCTGCAGTAATATAGTGCACCTAAACACATCGGACATGGTGTAGTGAGAATGTAAATATCACAATCTGTTAAATGTTCGGTTTGCATCTTTTTACACGCTTCCCTAATAGCAACTATTTCAGCATGAGCAGTCGGATCATTTGTCTGTGCCACTAAGTTCGGGCTTTCGGCAAGTATCTCTCCATCACGTACTATCACTGTAGCGAAAGGACGTCCACCGGCTTCTACATTTTCACGCGCCAATTCAATCGTTCGTTTCACAAAATCCATTTCTATTCACCTCATTTTAATAGGTTTAGCATGCAACAGAATTAATGCTTCCTGATACAGGGCTGCCTGCATCCCCGTTAAAAGTATGTTATCATAGGCATAATTATATGAAAAATATTAATAAAATTAGTTTAGTTAACATTTTTCATATACCTTTTTTATTTTTTGTATGGAAAGGATGTCAATGGTGGATATTAGGCAACTGCGTTATTTTATTGCTATCGTAGAAGAGAGGAAAATATCTGCGGCAGCTAAAAGGCTTCATATGTCTCAACCTCCGTTAAGCCAGCAATTAAAAGCAATGGAAGAGGAACTTGGAGCGAAGTTATTCGAAAGAAGCGGGAAATTTTTAGAATTGACGGAGGCAGGAAAAGCGCTATATAAAAAAGCTTACCAAATAACTCAATTGATGGAGGAAACCAAAACAGAGGTAAAGGAAGTCGGCAAAGGTGTCAACGGCAGACTTACGATTGGCGTCAACACATTTTCAGTCAGCAGATTACCTTATCTGCTGAAGCAATTTCAAAAACAATATCCTAATATCACCTATAAAATCCAGCAAAATGAATCTTCCCATCTTTGTCAATTAGTCAGAGACAGAATGGTGGAGCTGGCCATTATCCGCTTGCCCTTAAATCTTGAGGATTTTTCAGTACTTCATTTATATAATGAGCCGTTTTGCTTCATCACATCGAAAAAGCAAACATTCACTGATCAGGAAGTATCGCTAGATGAAATGCAACAATATCCCCTTCTTTTTCCTAGCACAGAGGGATTAGGTGTACATTACTTGATTGTAGAAGCTTTTTCCCGGGCTAAACTACAACCAGCTATTGTTGGCGAGTGTTCCGATATTAGTCTATTATTGAATCTCGTCGAATCTGGCTTTGCTGCATCGATTGTTCCAGAAACCTTACTTGAAACATATCGCGGCTATTCTATTCATGCTTACCCGATATCAAAGACAGCAGAATTTTCCGGATCAGTTGGATTAATCTGGCTCAAGGATCACAGCTTGTCGCAGGCGGCACAAAATTTTATAGAGATGATGCAAAAAACGTAAGAGATCACTAAAAAGCTCCCAACTATTTTAGCTGGGAGCTCTATTTTATGTTGACAGTTCACTATAGCTAATCGATAAGCTGAAAGTACTTTTGGGTTTCTTACTTTCCATATGTTTCATATCATGCCACTTGAACACTTTTTAGCTATTTATAGCCAACAGAAAAACACCTAAAAAAATAAACGTTTTATAAAAAACGACTAATTTGAAGAAATTATATTCCATCAACCTTTAAATTGATTCTTCTCCATCACTTGCGCCATTTGCTCAGCGTTATGATCATTTTCTTTATAAAGGTTCTTTATGATATTTTGGTAGTCTTCATCTGTACGATTTTGGCTTAACTTGTATGCAGCCTGAATTTCTTTTACAGTGATTTTGAATCCGATAATGCCCTTTATTTGATTCTTTAACAGCCCTGGAGAAAGTTTATCCCATAAAACCGGATTGCTGCGGTGGTTTTCATATTTTTGCAGCAGCATGGCCAGATCCCGCGCCAGCTCTTCTCCGTCCAAAATGCAGGCCGAGCCATACATATGTACAGCCTGGTAGTTCCACGTTGGCACGTTCTCTTTTTCATACCAGGAGGATGAAATATAGGCATGCGGCCCTTGGAACATGATTAAAACGTCTTTGCAGTTTTCGAATGTTTCCCACTGCGGATTTCCGACAGCTATATGTCCTGTTAGGAAATAATTATCTCCTTCTTTCCTAAGCTGCACCGGCACATGAGTGGCAATCGGCTTTCCCTGATCTGTTGTCACAATAGTGGCAAAAGAATTTTCCTGAACAAAATCCTGGATTTCTTCTGCATTTGTAACGTTAAAAAACTTTGGAATATACATATTCATCCGCCCTTCGAAAAATTGATAGAATGGTTTTCGTCATCATAATGTTCATTTGCTTTTCGTTTCCCATATAAAACGTATGCAAGCCAATTTGGATTAAGCCCGGTCCATGCTTATGAAACTTGTTTTTTATGTAAATTTTTTGATCTTAAGACTTTTATCGCCCCTGTTTTCGTTATCCGGGGATGTTTATATATTCGTACAACATATAAGTGCTGTCCCTTTGTGGGGTCATATTCCTTGAATTCTATATTTTACTGGGTTCCAACGCTCGTGCAATCATTCCTATTTCATGAATAACTTCTTTCATCACGGTCTTCCCCTCAGATTATTTTTTGTAAATAAGAAAAAACTTTATTTTCAATTTAACGTATTTTTGTTGCATTTACAACAAAAATCCTAGGGCCGAATGAAAAAATAGGGCTGTTTTTCTATTCAGTTCGTTTTAAGACTATGGGATAGCTTATCGAATTTTTGGGATACCCCTTCGAAAAGTGCTTGTTTTTGTGTTCGGGAAAGAAACTGGGTCATTTCAATTTCCTGATACCTGAACAGAACGCGTGTTTCATCCATCATAATGGGCTCTGTCAGCAATTTCGGATTGGATTTTATGCGGTTATACAGCTCATTAATCGTGAGCTGATCAATTTCTTGCTGAAGTGCTATACCAGCCTTTGAGCGTGTGGATAAAAACTCCATTTGGCCGGGCTCGGCATAATTGAGGAATTTCAAATAATATTCATACAAAAATGGCCGTTGTCGTAAATCGTACAATTCATACGGAACATCATGCTGGTCAAACCACTGCATGGCTTTTTTTGTATTTGCTTTTAAGGAATGGGAAAAAATCTTTACGGTCATTCTATTCACCTACCTATCAAAATAATAAAGGAGCAGACAATTCGCCTGCCCCCTGCTTTTTATTTAATCAATTCTTGATCTGTTTACTACCTGATCATTTAAAAGATCAGCTTCTCTCATCTTTTAAATACATCTAAGCGGTATCTATTGAGGCGGTCTGCTTTGTAAAAGCTTACTTTTCCTCTTAAACTATCACGTTGTAGTATAACGATAACGTTTCAGTTGCTGACTGTCTATCGTTTTCCCTTTTCTGTCACAAAATGCTCATACCTTTTCTCTTCCTCTACCAGTGGTTTTAAACTGTCACCTG
>DEQA01000097.1:22721-31101 GCA_002359075.1 Planococcaceae bacterium UBA3378 | reverse complement strand
GTGATGAAACAAAACAAAATGGTCCTGCTGCCGAAATTTAATATAGAGGATACATTAAAGACGATCGATAAGCAAAAGCCGACATTATTCCCCGGTGCGCCGACAATGTATATCGGTTTATTGAATCATCAGGATTTAGGGAAATATGATCTGTCTTCAATCAAGGCCTGCATAAGTGGTTCTGCACCGCTGCCGGTGGAAGTACAGGAAAAATTCGAGGAAATAACAGGTGGGAAGCTTGTAGAAGGATACGGTTTAACAGAAACTTCCCCGGTCACCCATGCTAATTTCATTTGGGATGAGCGCGTCAACGGCTCTATTGGTGTACCATGGCCGAATACCGATGCAGCCATTTTACGCTCAGGCGACAATGAATTAATACCGCCGGGGGAAATGGGCGAAATCGTGATTAAAGGTCCACAAGTGATGAAAGGCTATTGGAATCGCCCAGAGGATACAGCAATGGCATTTGCAGATGGCTGGTTCTTGACGGGTGATCTTGGGTATATGGATGAAAACGGCTATTTTTATGTAGTGGATCGTAAGAAGGACATGATTATTGCAGGTGGGTATAATATTTATCCCCGTGAAGTAGAGGAAGTACTGTATGAGCATGATGCCATTCAAGAGTGTGTAGTAGCAGGCATTCCTGATCCGTACCGCGGAGAGACAGTAAAGGCTTATATCGTACTGAAGGAAGGCAGTTCTGTCACAGATTCTGAGTTAAATGCATACTGCCGTCAAAACCTGGCTGCCTATAAAGTGCCGCGGTTTTATGAATTCCGGAATGAGCTGCCAAAGACAGCAGTAGGGAAAATTTTACGCCGCGCATTGGTAGAGGAAGAAAAAGAGAAAGCAGCAACAGAACAAAAAGCAAAATAGATAGACAACTATTGACAAAAAGATGAACAACTTATAATATGGAAACATGAATGAATGGTCATTCATGTTTTCATATTTTTTTGGTGGTGAACAACTTGAAACGAAATAAACCCAAATATAAACAAATTATTGATGC
Organism: Planococcaceae bacterium UBA3378; assembly: GCA_002359075.1. Lineage (GTDB taxonomy): Bacteria > Bacillota > Bacilli > Bacillales_A > Planococcaceae > Lysinibacillus_B. The sequence goes on along the minus strand of DEQA01000097.1, from coordinate 30,083 downwards.
GGCGGTTATTGCCATTGCAGAAAATGGCTATCATCAAGCCCAAGTATCAAAAATAGCCAAGCAGGCCGGGGTCGCCGACGGAACGATCTATTTATACTTTAAAAACAAAGAAGATATCCTAATTTCTGTTTTTCAGGAAAAAATGGGGGTTTTCGTAGACAATTTACAAGATATAATAAAAAATGAGAGTAGTTCATCTGAAAAGTTAGCGCAGATGATCGAAAATCATTTCCAAGTTTTAGCGAAAGACCATCATTTAGCGACCGTCACTCAATTAGAGCTAAGGCAATCAAATAAGGAGATTCGACTGAAAATTAATGCTATTCTAAAAGAGTACCTTATGCTCTTAGACCAAATTTTGATTGAGGGAATGCTTTCCGGTGAGTTCAATACTACGATGGATGTCCGCCTGGCACGCCAAATGGTATTTGGCACCGTGGATGAAATCACGACAACGTGGGTGATGAATGACTATCGCTATGATCTTGTAGCGTTGACACCGAAAGTGACACAGCTGGTGCTAAAAGGGTTAAAAGCTTAAAAGGGGTGTGGGAGAATGGAGTTTCTAAGTTGGCAAGTAGAAGATAATGTAGCGATTGTATCAATTAATCGACCGCCGGCAAATGCATTATCCAAAGATTTAATTAAAGAAGTAAACGAATTGCTGGATGCAGTAGAACATGATGATACGATCCGTGTCATTGTCCTGCATGGTGAAGGGCGATTCTTCTCTGCCGGAGCTGATATCAAGGAATTTACGAGCATTCAGACAGGTGAAGAATTCTCCAATTTAGCACAAAACGGACAAGCGGTATTTGAACGTTTGGAAACGTTCTCAAAGCCGGTCATTGCTGCCATTCACGGTGCCGCTCTAGGAGGCGGACTGGAGCTTGCTATGAGCTGTCATATGCGATTTGTCACTGAAACAGCAAAGCTTGGCTTACCAGAACTCCAGCTAGGGATTATTCCCGGCTTTGCAGGAACACAGCGTTTACCCCGTTATGTAGGGACCGCAAAAGCTGCAGAGATGATGTTTACAAGTGATCCAATTTCAGGGGTGGAAGCGGTTCAGTGGGGATTAGCGAACCGTTCATATTCAGATGAGGACCTACTACCGAAAACATTAGAATTGGCGAAAAAGATTGCAAAGAAAAGTCCAATCGCATTAAAGGCAGCGATACATACGCTGCAATATTCTAAGCCTGCTTCCTTCTATGAGGGAGTAGCGGCAGAGGCGGAAAGCTTTGGTACGGTATTTGTGTCAGAGGACGCCAAGGAAGGTATTCAAGCATTTATTGAAAAACGCGAGCCTGTATTTAAAGGCAAATAAATCAGCTTTCTGGAGGTTAGTAAAATGAATATTTATGTATTAGTGAAGCGTACGTTTGACACAGAGGAAAAAATTGTTGTATCAAATGGCAAAATCCAAGAAGACGGTGCAGAATTCATCATTAACCCATACGATGAGTATGCGATTGAAGAAGCGATTCAAAAACGCGATGCTTTCGGCGGCGAAGTAACAGTCGTCACAATCGGCGGCGAGGACGCAGAAAAACAATTACGTACAGCGCTGGCAATGGGTGCCGATAAAGCAGTATTAATCAATACAGAAGACGATTTAGATGAGCAGGATCAATATACGACAGCTTATATTCTAGCTGAGTATTTAAAAGATAAAGAGGCTGATTTAATTTTAGCTGGTAACGTGGCAATCGACGGAGGCTCAGGTCAAGTTGCACCCCGTGTAGCTGAACTATTAGGCATCAATTATGTAACAACGATTACAAACCTTGAAATCGATGGTCAAACGGCAAAAATCGTACGTGACATCGAAGGGGACTCAGAAGTGCTTGAAACTTCCTTACCGTTATTAGTTACGGCACAGCAAGGTTTAAACGAGCCACGCTATCCTTCTTTACCAGGTATTATGAAAGCAAAGAAAAAGCCGTTAGAAGAGCTTGAGCTTGATGATCTGGATATTGACGAAGACGATGTGGAAGTGAAGGTAGAAACGGTTGAAATCTATCTGCCGCCTCAAAAGGCAGCTGGCCGTATTTTGGAAGGGGACTTACAGGACCAAGTAAAAGAGCTTGTAAATCTACTTCACACAGAAGCAAAGGTAGTCTAATAAGACGGTAACGGAGGGGTAACTTATGACAAAAAAAGTATTAGTTTTAGCTGAAACTCGTGAAGGCAGCCTACGTAACGTATCATTCGAGGCAATTGCTGCTGGTAAAAAAATCGCTGACGGCGGTGAAGTAGTTGGGGTATTAATCGGTGAGGGTGTTGCAGATGCAGCAAACGAGCTGATCGCTTACGGAGCTGACCGTGTTGTAACGGTAGAACATCCACATTTAAAAACATATACTTCTGATGGTTTCTCACAGGCATTTATGGCAGTGACAGATCAAGAAAGCCCGGAAGCAATCGTGTTTGGCCATACATCTCTTGGAAAAGACTTGTCTCCAAAAATTGCTTCGAAACTGCAAGCAGGTCTTATCTCTGACGTAACAGAAATTGAAAGCGCCGGTGATGATGCTTTATTCATCCGTCCTATTTATTCAGGTAAGGCGTTTGAAAAAGTGAAAATTAAAGACGGCATCGTTTTCGTGACAATCCGTCCAAACAATATTGCGCCGCTTGAAAAAGACGGCGGACGCTCAGGTGATGTATCAGCCGTTTCAGCAGACATTACAAACCTTCGTACAATCATTAAAGAAGTAGTACGTAAATCTACAGAAGGTGTAGATTTATCCGAGGCAAAAGTTGTAGTAGCCGGCGGTCGCGGCGTAAAGTCTGAAGAAGGCTTTGAGCCATTAAAAGAACTTGCTAATTTACTAGGCGGGGCAGTTGGTGCATCTCGCGGGGCTTGTGACGCTGAATACTGCGACTATTCATTGCAAATCGGCCAAACAGGGAAAGTAGTTACGCCTGATTTATATATCGCTGCAGGTATTTCAGGAGCGATCCAGCACTTGGCTGGTATGTCAAATTCCAAAGTTATCGTGGCGATTAATAAAGATCCGGAAGCGAACATTTTTAAAGTAGCTGATTATGGGATCGTTGGAGACTTATTCGAGGTTGTTCCAATGTTAATCGAAGAATTTAAAGCGTTAAAAGTAAATGCATAATCAATAGCTTCCTTCTGAAAAACTAGTTTTCCAGAAAGAGCAGAGCATGAAACCGGTGAGATGTCGGTTTCATGCTTTTTTTGTTGCAAAATAAATATAGCCTCCTCCAATCCGATAATTTCTGGGTGATGGAAGGGGGGAAGAAGCTGAAGGTATGTCCGATTTTAGAAGGCATAAGAAGTAGAGGCTGTCTGGCATTTGTATAAAAATACAGTTGCTTCACCAGCACCTGCTGGCAGTTCTTCTTTCGGTAACCTTTCTTTCCGTAATATAAGAAAACATAGCAATACTTCTCTTAATGGTTAGTTAAGCTTGCTGATAAAACGTTATCGTATGAAATCTTCAATGGAAAGTGATAGGGCAACTATCCATCATACGCCGTGCTTCTGCATGTCTTCTATTAAAAATGCAAGGTAAAGATTCGTTTTTGTGAAGGTATTCGTAAGATCCATATCGAGCAGCATTTCCATTTTATTGACCTTATATAGAACGGTATTCCTATGAATGAAGGCTCGCTGGCTAATTTTAATAGTGCTGCCGTTCTCCTCCAAAAATATCCGCAAAAACGAAACGAAATCAGTACCTTGCAATTCATCATAGCGATAGAGCCTGCCCAGCATATTTTGACGAAATTGCTCGATTACTCTTTGATTGTCGACATTCATAATGATTTGGTAGGCACCCATATCTTTATACTTGTATAAATAGCGATTATTATGAAGCTGAGCCAGACGGATCACCATAAGAGCCTCTTCATAGCTTCTGTGGATGTCCCGAGGAGAAGCATAAAATCCCCCCATCCCGATGGAAAGCCCCAATTCCTTATATTTTTCTTCAACCTTTTGATAAATTTCTTCAACAGTAGTAGAGAATGGTATGGCAGCAGTCTTGACTCTGGTACGGTCAATCAGATAAATGAGCTGGTTGCGGTATTGAAAGTGGATGAACTGTTCATAGCGTTGCTGGAATGCTAGCAGAATCATAGCATGGTAGCGTTGAATATTGATGGAGTCTTCCCTGGCAGCACAGACGATAATGCCGTATTCTGTATGCTTTGTGAAGCCGAGCTGCTCTAATATTTCTGTCAGATAGGTTTCATGTTGCTGATAGTTGAAAAGGAGTTGATGCATGACCTGCTCTTCGCTGGACCGTTCCTGCTGATTGACAGTGATGAACTGGAAAGTCGTTTTTAAGAGGTCTGTGACACGATGTTTCCAGTCCATTTGAAACAACGGGTACTCATGTTCATCCGCAAAGGCGATGAGGCTGTCAGGTATATCCGGAATATAGGGACCTGTATTAATGATGAAGCCGGCTGTGCGTTTTTCGTAGGCTACCTTTACAAGCTGCTCGAGGCAGCCATTGTCATTTGCAATATAGACCCCGGTTGTAACAACCAGTTCATTCGGCCGGCAAAATATAGTAAGCTCTTCTTTTTCGAGTATATTGATGCCGCTAATCTTGCGATAGAAGCCATTTTCGCCCGCTATCAACCTTAGTTGGGGGAAAAGTGAGGACTGCATCATATGTGAAATCGTAGACATAGACTCATCTCCCTTCTTTTATGTAATAAAATATACCATTATGCTTGGACGAATGCACAAAAAAATTAGATTATTCCAACATTTACATAAAAAATTTCAATATTTATAATCGTTTTAAGCAATTTACTGCAACACCATACAAGAGAAGGGAGTGCTAAGGATGTATAAATGCAATCAGGTTCGCCTACAGCAAACAATCGACTATTTTAGTCGTTTCGGAGCTACGAAAAACGGCGGTGTGACAAGGCTTTCTCTATCTGAGGAAGATCTGGCCGCAAGACAATATTTCAAGGAATGCTGTGAGGCGCTGGGAATGGACGTGAAGATGGATGATATGGCGAATATGTATGCCGTGCTTCCCGGCAAGTACGATCTGCCCCCCATTGTCATGGGCTCCCATTTAGATTCGGTTGTGAAAGGCGGACGGTTTGATGGTGTCCTAGGTGTCCTCACTGCACTGGAGGCGGTAAGAACGATTGTTGACAACGACATTGTGCTGGATGCACCGTTAATCATCGTAAATTTTACAAACGAAGAAGGAGCGCGGTTTGAACCGGCCATGATGAGTTCGGGTGTCATTACTGGAAAGTTTGAAAAGAAAACGATGATGCAGTCTACCGACAGAGAAGGAGTAACATTCGCCGAGGCACTTTCCAAAAGCGGCTATGGAGGCAAAGCGGAAAATCGCCTGAAGGAGGCATATGCTTATCTCGAGCTGCATATTGAACAGGGACCAGTTCTTGAAGCGGAAGGAATTGAAATAGGCGTCGTAGAGGGTGTGATGGGGATGGTCTGCTACGAAATCTGTATTAAAGGGGAATCCAACCATGCCGGCACGACGCCTATGACGATGCGCAAGGATCCAATGCTTCACGCTGCCAGGCTGATCAGCTATCTAGACAAGGAGCTTAGGGAAATAGATGAAACGCTCGTCTATACATTCGGGCGGATGAATGCTGCACCGAACATCCCGACTGTTATTCCGAACGAAGTAATCTTTACTATCGATTCGCGACATAAAGATTCACAAGTAATGGAGCGGGTGGAGAATATCCTGCTTGGCCTTCCTAAAGAAGAAGACGGATGCACAGTACAGGCAACTAAGTTGTGGGGGCGTGATACTGTGCATTTTTCTCCCGACATTTGTGAGGAAGTGGAAGCAGCCTGCGGGCGGTTTGGATACTCTTCCCGCAGAATTTACAGCGGCGTAGGGCATGATGCACAGTACATTGCATCCATCGTGCCTTCTGTAATGATTTTTGTGCCCAGTGCAGGCGGCAAGAGCCATTGCGAGGAAGAAGAAACAAGCTATGAGGAATGTGCAAGAGGCGCGGATATACTATTGGAATCCGTTCTTGTGCTGCAGGCAAAGCAAAGTTTGCATCAACCGATAACTACTAAATAGAAGGGTGAGAATGTTCATGAAAAAGATCATAAAAGGCGGCAAAATCGCAACGGCAACAGATATTTATGAGGCTGACGTACTGATCGAGGATGGGATCATTACAAAAATCGGTAAGGATCTGGAGGAAGATGCCGAAATCATCGATGCAACAGGCAAATATGTAATGCCTGGAGGAATCGATCCGCATACTCATCTAGACATGCCATTTAACAATACGGTGACGGACGACGACTGGGAGTCGGGAACGATCGCAGCTGCCTTCGGTGGTACGACGACCATCCTTGACTTCTGTTTATCCGCCGGAGAAAGCAAGCTCTCCGATGCGGTAGAAAAATGGCATGCAAAGGCAAAAGATAAGGCGGTCATTGACTATGGCTTCCATTTGATGATTACAGACTTTACGCCGAAGACGGAAGCAGAGCTGCCTGTCATTCTGGAGAAAGAAGGCATTACCTCCATGAAAGTGTTTATGGCCTATGCGCGGGAGTTCCAGTCATCCGACCGTACCCTCTTTAAGGCTTTCAAAATCGGAAAGGCAACAGATACAGTTGTCATGGTCCATTGTGAAAACGGCTCTGTTATCGATGAGCTGGTGGAAGAAGCAGTAGCAAACGGCAACACTGCGCCAATCTATCATGCACGTACTCGCCCGGCTGTTCTGGAAGGAGAGGCGACAAAAAGAGCGATTGAGCTGGCAAACCTTGCAGGGGCAAGGCTGTATGTCGTACATGTGACATGCAAGGAGGCTGTCGACGAAATCATCAAGGCCCGCGAGAAAGGTTATGATGTACTCGGCGAGACATGCCCACCGTATTTAACTTTGGATGAAACCATGCTTGCACAACCGGGTTTTGAAGGGGCAAAATACGTCTGGTCCCCGCCGCTCCGTCCTGTTGAGCATCAAGAGGTGCTATGGAATGCATTAAAGGCGAAACAGCTGCAGACAATCGGTTCAGACCAATGTTCCTTCAGCTTCAATGGTAAAAAACAGCTTGGGTTAAATGACTTCTCGAAAATTCCGAACGGCGGACCATTTATTGAAGACCGCTTTGGCATTTTGTATTCAGAAGGAGTGGCAAAGGGACGAATTACGATTAACGAATTTGTCGATATGATTTCTACAAGCGCTGCAAAGACATTTGGCTTGTTCCCGAAAAAAGGGACGATTGCGATCGGTTCGGATGCTGATATTGTGCTATTTGATCCGGAAGTAAAGAGGGTCATTTCAGCAGAAGCGCATCATATGAATGTAGACTACAACCCATATGAGGGATGGGAAGTG
>DEQA01000097.1:12709-22574 GCA_002359075.1 Planococcaceae bacterium UBA3378 | reverse complement strand
AAAACTGGAGAAAGGGAGGAAGAAAGGATGGGTATGATTCATGGCGGAATGATTGCTGAAAAATTGAAGGCCAACTTTATGGAGATGGAGCCGGCACTTACGAATTATGAGGCAATGGAAGAGGCAAACCGCTGCCTGTACTGCTACGATGCTGCCTGCACACAAGCCTGCCCTACAAGTATAGACATTCCGAAGTTCATCAAGAAGATTGCCTCGGGGAATATGAGAGGCTCCGCTCGTACAATTCTTGAGGCGAATCCGCTGGGAGCGAGCTGTGCACGTGTCTGCCCTACAGAAGAGCTGTGTGAGGGGGCGTGTGTACTGAACCATCAATCAAAGCCGATTGATATTGGACGTCTGCAGCGCTATGCGACGGATTGGGCGATGGCATCGAGTGTACCTTTGTTTAAAAAAGGATTGGCTCAGCAAAAAAAAGTGGCCATCGTCGGCTCAGGCCCTGCCGGTTTGGCGGCTGCACGTGAATTGGCCTGCTTCGGCTATGAGGTAACAATTTACGAGGCGCAAAAAAAAGCAGGAGGGCTTGGGCGCTACGGTATTGTTGCCTTCCGTCTGCCAAATGAGGTAGCGGAGTGGGAGGTAGAGCAAATTGAAAAGCTGGGCGTCGAAATCCGTACAGGTACAAGCGTAGGCAAGGATATTGCAGCAGGAGACCTGTTGAATAATTATGATGCCGTAGTGCTGGCGGTTGGAATGGGAGAAGTGCCTAATCTGCGCGTGGAAGGTGAAGAGCTTGAAGGAGTATATGATGCCATTGAGTTTGTAAAACGAACAAAGCTCGGCCATATCGACCCTTCTCTTGTAGGGAAAAAGGCTGTTGTGATCGGGGCTGGAAATACAGCGATTGATGGCGCTACAACAGCGGTGCGGCTCGGGGCTTCTAATGTGAAAATCCTCTACCGGCGTACGGAGGCAGAAATGACCGCCTACCAATTCGAATATGAATTTGCCAAGCAGGAAGGGGTGCAATTTGAATGGCTGACGGCCCCGGTAAAAATTCTCGGAAACGAGGCTGGGAAAGTGATCGGCATCGAGTGTATAAAAATGGCGCTGGGCGAACCAGATATAGATGGCCGACAAAAGCCGATACCAATCGCTGGATCAGAGCATGTCATCGAGGTAGATACCGTTATCAAGGCTATTGGCCAATCCCGCTATACGGAGCTTATCGAATCATTTGAGTTAGAACATCAGTGGGGTGTTGTAACCGTAAACGAAGAGACGATGCAGACATCGAATCCAAAAGTGTTTGCATGTGGAGACGTTATCTTCGGTAACGGGCAAGGCGAAGCAATGGTTGTAACAGCAGTACAGCAAGGAAAAGATGCTGCTTACAGCATTCATATGAATTTCCAAGCTGCATCACAAAGTGCTTAGCATGTAATTAGGTGGAGGGGGGACAATGTATGGCAGATTTACGTATTAATTTAGCAGGAATTGAATCACCGAATCCTTTTTGGCTGGCCTCGGCACCGCCGACAAATACAGGCTACCAGGTGCAGCGTGCCTTTGAGGCAGGCTGGGGAGGTGCTGTATGGAAGACATTGGGCGATCCGATATTGAACGTTTCATCCCGCTTTGCGGCAGTCAACTTTAATGGTCAGCGGGTTGCTGGATTCAACAACATCGAGCTTATTACAGATCGACCGCTTGAAGTAAACCTACAGGAAATCTATGAGACGAAAAAGCGCTTTCCGAATCATACGATCATCGTGTCCTTGATGGTCGAGCCGAAGCAGGAAAAGTGGCATGAAATCGTCAAACGTGTAGAGGACGTAGGGGTAGACGGGCTTGAGCTTAACTTTGGCTGTCCTCATGGAATGGCTGAAAGGGGGATGGGTTCTGCATCCGGACAAGTGCCGGAGCTTGTAGAGAAGCAGACTTTTTGGGTGAAGGAAGTTGCCAAAACACCAGTCATTGTCAAGCTTACCCCGAATATTACGGATATTACTACGACGGCAGAAGCTGCTGTGGCAGGTGGAGCGGATGCAATCAGTATGATCAACACGATCAACAGCCTTGCCGGAGTCGATTTAGATTCTTGGAATACAGTGCCGCATGTTGCAGGCAAGGGCGCACATGGAGGGTATTGCGGTCCTGCAGTAAAGCCGATTGCATTGAACATGGTGGCTGAATGTGCGCGAAGTCCCCATATCAATGTGCCGATTTCCGGCATTGGGGGTATCTCCAATTGGCGGGATGCGGCTGAGTTTATGCTGATGGGCTCCAGCTGTGTGCAAATCTGTACGGCGGCTATGCACCACGGCTTTGGCATTGTAGAGGATATGATTGATGGTCTCAGCAACTATTTGGATGAAAAAGGGCTGGCCTCAGCGATGGATTTAGTCGGCCGCTCTGTACAGCGCTATTCGAACTGGGGAGACCTGGATCTGAACTATAAAGTCGTAGCCCAGATCAACAATGATGTCTGTATAAACTGCAATAAATGTCATATCGCCTGTGAAGATACGTCTCATCAATGTATCGATCTTTATACAGAAAGCGGCCGTCCTATGCTGAAAGTTCGGGAGGATGACTGCGTTGGCTGTAACCTTTGCTCGATCGTCTGTCCGGTAGACGGCGCCATTACAATGGTAGAAAAGAAAGGCCTGCCTCCAATGACCTGGAATGAACGTCAGGCATTGATAGGACAGTATGCATCGACGACTATCTTGAAATAGGAACCTATATGAATAAATGGAAGGGGAAATGTTTGTATGGAAAATAACAAATCTTATTTAAAGTCCCCTGATTTACTGCCCGTGACGCATGCACAGCGTAAAATCAGTGCTTTTGGTTTTTCCGTGATTTGGGTGGGCATGGCGATTGTGCTGGCGGCATTTGCCATTGGCGGATCGGCTATCATCAGTCTGCCATTGCCCTATGTTATCCTGGCTACGCTCGTAGGATCCATTGCGATCGGAATTTTCATGACATTGATCGGGGACATCGGAGTAGAGCACGGGATATCCTTTCCGGTCTATATGCGTGCTCCATTTGGAACGCTGGGTACACACATCCCTTCCATCATGCGGGGTTTCACAGCAGCATGCTGGTTCGGTATTAATTCCTATTTCGGCTCCACAGCCATCAACGGCATATTAAATCTACTATTCGGCTTTGACAATTGGATTATATGCTTCATTGTTTTCGTTACACTGCAGCTGATCAATACATCCCTGGGTATCAAGTCAATTGAGCGGTTCGCTGATTTGGCAGCTCCTGTCATCATACTCATTTCCTGTTGGATGTATATTACATTAGCAGATAATGCCACCTCCCAAGGGAAAGAGATATGGAGCTGGGTTGAATCGCCGGCTACAGGAGTGGCCGGATTTACAGCCTTTATGGTGGTCGTTATGGCCAATATGGGATTCTGGGCGACGCTTGCAGCCGATATGCCTTCGCTCTCCCGCTTTTTCAAAGCACCAAAGAACGAACGGAGCTGGTTTAAGCGGAACAAGACGCAGCTGATGGGTTCGCTTGTCATCATGCCGATTACAAATACCTTTATGGTCGTCATCGGGGCCGTCTGCTATATGGCGGTAGCTACAGCAGACCCGATACAAGCGCTGCAAGCTAGTGCGAACGGAATTATTCTAGGTGTTCTTTTGCTGATGATCGTACTGGCGCAATGGTCCACGAATACATCGGCAAACGTTATTCCAGCAGCGACCATCTTTTCTAATGTAGGCGGACCGAAAGTGCCTTTTTGGGTAGGGGTTGTCATTACAGGAATTTTAGGGTCAATCGTACAGCCGTGGAGCCTGTTTGATGTGCTGAATAGTCTCCTGTTGATTATTGGCGGCATATTAACAGCAATCGTCGGTATATTGTTTGCGGATTATTACTTGCTGCGAAAGCGCCGAGTCAACGTATCAGCGCTGTATGAACTGGAAGGGCAGTTCAAATATGTAAAAGGCTTTAATCTGGCCGGGCTGATTGCCTGGATCATTGGCGGGTCAATCGCCAATATGTTTCCGACATATTCATCATTGATCGGCTTTTTTGTAGGGGCAGGCGTCTATTATGTACTGGCAAAATACTGGTGGTTCGTCAAGTATCCTCAGGCAGAAATCATGAATCCGAGTGATGAATTGTATTTGGGTATTACAGCAGGCAGAGACTGGTACATCGGTGTCAATCCATACATGGATGCAGAGCCGGTCATAGTGCCGGAACCGTTGGAGCAGCCAGTCATCCCAAAACCATAGAAAGGAGGTGGTTGCATGTCGGCATATGAAGAAGCTTTGTTAGAAATACGAAATATTGATGCATTATTGGAGCAGGGATATAGCATCGTTTATGTACAGGAAAATCTGAGCGGTATGTTCGTCGAATTGAAAAAAGAGGAGGAGGGGGAAAGTGTACATCTGCTGACGGCCGATGCACGAAAATACCTTTCTCTAAAGCTGAAAGAAAAGGCGGGCTGACAAGAACTGGACAGAATACCCGCTATCCCAGAAGCGATGGATACATGAAAGGGCGGTTCGATTATCAATCGGACGGCTTCTTTTTGTTAGGAAATATTCTCAGGATGAACACAGCGAAGAAGAGATGCCGTTCATCAAGCTGGTTGTTGGGCACGTCGAGAGCTTTGCCAGTATAAGAAACACTGCTTCTCATAAGTAATTTACGTTTTAAAAAGGCGATAGAGGGAAGTCTAACATTACATAGGGAGATGCGTGTTGTTCTCCTGCAGGAGCAGATGTTTTGCAAAAAAGTGCAACCACAGGCAGAATGGTTCCAATTTGTAAAATGAACATGCTATACTACAACAAGATGTAATATTAAGGAGGCTATTTATAATGGCAATTGTACAAGGTACAGATTCAAATTTCCAACAAGAAATCGCAAACGGCGTAGTATTAGTAGACTTTTGGGCTGCTTGGTGCGGACCATGTAAAATGATCGCGCCAGTGCTTGAAGAGCTGGATTCAGAAATCGGCAACGAATTAAAAATCGTAAAAGTAGACGTTGATAACAACCAAGGTACTGCTGGTCAATACGGCATTATGTCGATCCCATCATTACTTTTATTCGTAGATGGCGAGTTAAAAGCGAAAACTGCCGGCTTCATGCCAAAAGAAGCATTAATCGACTTTATTAACGACAATAAATAATTTTTTATTTTGAGTGGTGTAAACAGCAGCGTTTGTTTACACCTTTCTTTATAATAGCCTCACAGCCGAGTGCAAACACGTGCTCGGTTATTTTAATTGTTTTATAATACGCCTATATTAAAAAATCCAGGTGATAAGATGAATGAGACGATCAAAAATAAATTAGCGATCCTGCCGGATGAGCCGGGCTGTTATTTGATGAAGGACCGCCAAGGCACCATCATCTATGTCGGTAAGGCAAAGATCCTGAAAAATCGTGTGCGCTCGTATTTTACAGGAAGCCATAACGGAAAGACAGCAAGGCTTGTCAGTGAAATTGAGGATTTTGAATATATTGTTACGTCCAGTGATTTAGAAGCGCTTATTCTGGAGCTGAACCTTATTAAGCTCCATGATCCGAAATACAACGTCCTGTTAACAGACGATAAAACATACCCGTACATTAAAATAACAAACGAAAAGTACCCCCGTATTATTACGACAAGAAAAATTAAAAAGGATAAAGCACGTTATTTTGGCCCTTATCCAAATGCATTTGCAGCGAATGAAACAAGAAAGATGCTGGACCGCATTTATCCGCTTAGAAAATGTACGCATATGCCGAATCAGGTGTGCCTGTATTACCATATGGGCCAGTGCTTGGCACCATGTGTAAAGGATATCGATAAGCAGATCTATGACGATATGATTGAAGAAATCGCCAAGTTTCTAAGCGGCGGCTATGAAGAGACGAAGAAGGAACTGGAAGCCAAAATGCTGGAAGCTGCTGAAAAGCTGGAATTCGAGCGTGCAAAAGAGCTTCGGGACCAAATAGCGCACATTGAAACGGTTATGCAAAAGCAAAAAATCGTCACAGGGGATTTATCAAACCGTGATGTATTCGGCTATGCGGTTGAGAAAGGATGGATGTGCGTCCAAGTATTTTTCGTACGCCAAGGAAAGCTCATTGAACGTGATGTTTCCATCTTTCCGATTTACCGGGACCCGGAGGAGGAGTTCTTGACTTATGTCGGTCGTTTCTACTCTTCCCCGCAGCATTTAAAGCCAAAGGAAATTTTTATTCCGAATAATATTGATGAAGCATTGCTTGAAAAGCTGCTGGATGTAAAAGTAATCATTCCAAAACGGGGGCAAAAACGGGAACTGGTGGAGATGGCCACAAAAAATGCCCAGATTGCGATTCATGAAAAATTCCAGCTTATCGAGCGGCAGGAAGAGCGGACAATCGGTGCATGCGAGGCACTTGGCGATGCGTTGAACATCTCTACGCCATTTAGAATTGAAGCGTTTGATAACAGCCATATGCACGGGGCAGATCCGGTCTCGGCAATGGTCGTCTTTATCGACGGAAAGCCGGCCAAAAAAGAATACCGGAAATATAAAACCCGTGAAGCAGCTAAGCATGATGATTATGGCGCGATGGAAGAAGTTATCCGAAGACGCTATACAAGGGTGCTGAAGGATAATCTCCCTCTCCCTGATCTCATTATTATTGACGGCGGAAAAGGGCAGATGGAAGTGGCAAGAAGTGTGCTGCAAAATGAACTGGGGCTCGTCATCCCAATTGCCGGATTGGCAAAGGATGAAAAGCATAATACCTCTCAGCTGTTATTTGGTGAGCCGCCGATCCCGATCGAAATGAAACGTACGAGTGACGGCTTTTATTTGCTGCAGCGTATTCAGGATGAAGTGCACCGGTTTGCCATTACATTTTTACGTCAGCAGCACCAAACGAATGCGATCCAGTCAGTGCTTGATCAAATTGAAGGGGTAGGGCCAAAGCGGAAGCAGCAGCTGTTAAAGCATTTTGGATCTGTTAAAAAGATACGGGAGGCAAGCGTCGACCAGCTCATGGAAGCGGGGATGCCGCAGAAGCAGGCATATACCATCCATCAATATTTCCAAAAAAATGAATTGAAAAACGAATAGGCGTATGCTACGCTTACAACATAATTTCATAGTAAACAAAGATAGAGGTGCAGGTTTCAATAGTACCGCTTGTGAGGAGGAGCAACTCCAAGGAACAGGCGTGAAAGGGAAAACTGCCGAAGTGGATAATTGTTGTTCCAATTATTTGCTGGTTTTGCATTTAAAAAATGCAGGACTGTCAGAAAACGCCTTCGCAAGGTCTGTTTTCTGGAGAGCTATCTCAACGAACAAATATGTATAACGTTTATTGAGGCGGCTCTCTACCTATGTAGAGAGCCGCTTTTTATATGCAATGCACTAATAAGCCTGTTTGCAGCAAACTTTTCCTGTATGTAAAAAATGAGGACGGCGTAATGGTATGGGCTGGTTATAGCACCGCTTTTGTTTCAGAAGATTATACTTCGAGCAAAAAGGCTGGTACCGGTCGTCATTTATTGAAATGGGAATGCAAAGGGACGGGCAATTGAAGGGGGAAGGGAAGTTGGCTAAAAGTATGATGGTACGAAATGTAGCCTATGAGGCGGATGTTATTCGCCTGACGATAGGCTATGAAAAATATGAGGAGTCAGCGGTGGCGGAAATGATGACAGTATTGGCTGACAATGGGGTTAATCTTGATATGGTTGTTCACGTTATCAATGGTCTAAAGCCGACGATTTCCTTTTCGATTGGAAAGGAAGAGTTTGCAAAGGCCCTTCATATACTGGAAACGGGTAAAATGTCATTAGGTTTTAGTTTTGCGGATTTTGAAGTAGGGTTGGCGAAAGTATCGATTGAGGGAGCCGGGATGGATATTACGCCGGAAGTGACGGCCCGGCTGTTTTCGCGGTTATCAAGAGAAGGGATTCAAATGAAAATGATCAGCACCTCAGAGCTGAAAATGTCAGTAATTGTGGCACAAGATGAGATGGTAAGGGCGGCCAATGCTCTGCACAGCGAATTTCAGACTACGTGACAGCACCATTTAGAAAAAAACGGGCTGCAGGTTTTTCTGGAAAGTGAAAATACTCAAAAAAATCTCTTATTTTTTCATTTTATACAATTATATAGAAAAAAGAGCGTTCTTTAGTAGAATAGTTGATCTAAAGACGCTCTATATTTTTTGAACTTAACGGATTGGCTCCTTTAAATCCCATTTTACATTGAATTTTACGACACCTTGCTTACTACTTTTTTCTTCGTAGCACTCTGTCAGGAAGCCGTTAATTTTCTGAATTTGTTCGGCAAGAAAACCGGCCTCGATTCGGAAGCAGCGTTCCTCGACTTTCAATATATCAGTCTCCCCGCTTAGTATGTATATAATCTCATCCTTTTCTTCCTTTTCGATCGATAGAGTCCCCCAGCCGGCTTGTTCAAAAAATAAAGGCGCTTCATCAAGGGTAAATAAGGGGAATTTCCGCGCTAGTTCTTTTCCTGCCCAATAAAGTACCTCTTCTTCATGCTTCCCAAGGACAGAACGCAGTATATGGTCACGCACTAATTCGTAACCGAATAATGGAATCGTTTTCATATTTTGATCGATCATTTATAAAAATCTCCCCTCAATTTTTTTGTATTTTTAGACTCATTATTAAGTAAAACAAACTATAGGAGAAAAAGCGTGTTTTAAACAGCATAATTCCTCTTTTTTCGTGTTGGTGAAATCATCCAGAGTGCCTTGACGCTTGTACTTACAGAGAGTACAATGAACATGTCATAATATTGTACCATGATGAAATATACAGTCAATGCATGAAATTTACAAAGTAATGACAATTGATTCGTATGTTTCAAGTACTTAAGGGGGGTAACAATTTTGTCGAAAGATCGTGAGTTTTTATGGCGCCGCTTACATTCTCTGCTAGGGGTAATTCCGGTAGGTTTGTTCTTGGTGTTCCACTTATCACTGAACTTCACTGCTGCAGGTGGTGAAGAGGCTTACAATAATGCAACAGGAAAAATGGATTTAATTCCTCACTCATTATTGTTACTAATGGAATGGGTTATCATTTATATTCCATTAATGTTCCATGCATTTTATGGAATTTATATCGCATTTACAGCAAGACACAATGTTAATCGCTTCGGCACATTCCGTAACTGGATGTTCGTCCTACAACGTTTTACAGGTATCTTCCTAGTAATCTTCGTTGCTTGGCATATTTTCCAAACGCGTGTCCAAAAAGCATTTGGGGATGAAGTTGACTTTAACATGATGGCTCAAATCGTAGATAATCCATGGATGTTAGGCTTTTACATTGTTGGTATTTTATCTGCTACATTCCACTTGGCGAACGGTTTATGGTCGTTCCTAGTAAGCTGGGGTATTACTCAGTCTCCATCATCACAACGTGTTGCGACTTTCATCACAATGGCATTCTTCGTTATCCTATCTATTATTGGAGTAGTAGCAATCGTTTCGTTCGTATAATTTATTTTAGTAGCTTACAATATAGATATGCTACACAGCACATGACTTTTAAAGCAATGTAAGAGGAGTGAGAATCAATCATGGCAAAGAGCAAAGTGATTGTTGTCGGTGGAGGCCTTGCAGGCTTAATGGCAACGATTAAAGCAGCCGAAGTTGGCACTGAAGTTGAATTATTCTCATTGGTTCCGGTAAAGCGCTCACACTCTGTATGTGCGCAGGGCGGAATTAATGGAGCAGTAAATACAAAAGGTGAAGGGGATTCCCCGTGGATTCACTTTGACGATACAGTATACGGTGGGGACTTCCTTGCGAACCAACCACCAGTAAAAGGTATGTGTGATGCCGCTCCTGGTATCATTCATTTAATGGACCGTATGGGTGTAAT
>DEQA01000097.1:12464-12696 GCA_002359075.1 Planococcaceae bacterium UBA3378 | reverse complement strand
TGTTTAACCGTACACCAGAAGGTCTACTTGACTTCCGTCGTTTCGGTGGTACATTGATGCACCGTACAGCATTCTCTGGTGCAACGACTGGTCAACAGCTTTTATACGCACTAGATGAGCAAGTTCGTTCACACGAAGTAGCTGGTCTTGTAACAAAATTCGAGCACTGGGAATTCCTTGGTGTTGTGCTTGATGACGAAGGCGTTTGCCGCGGTATCGTAGCGCAGGATTT
>DEQA01000097.1:5900-12332 GCA_002359075.1 Planococcaceae bacterium UBA3378 | reverse complement strand
CAACAAGGTGCTTCATATGCAAACGGTGAAATGATCCAAATTCACCCAACAGCGATTCCTGGAGACGACAAAAACCGTCTAATGTCAGAATCTGCTCGTGGTGAAGGCGGTCGTATCTGGACATATAAAGACGGTAAACCTTGGTACTTCCTGGAAGAAAAATACCCGGCTTATGGTAACCTGGTACCTCGTGATATCGCTACTCGCGAAATCTTCGACGTATGTGTTAACCAAAAATTAGGTATCAATGGCGAGAACATGGTTTATCTTGATCTTTCTCACAAAGATCCACATGAACTAGATATCAAACTTGGTGGAATTATTGAAATTTACGAGAAATTCGTAGGGGATGACCCACGTAAATTACCGATGAAAATTTTCCCGGCAGTTCACTATTCAATGGGTGGATTATGGGTTGACTATAATCAAATGACAGAAATCCCGGGTCTATTTGCTGCTGGTGAATGTGATTTCTCACAACACGGTGCAAACCGTCTTGGCGCTAACTCTCTACTTTCAGCAATTTACGGTGGTATGGTTGCAGGACCAAACGCTGTTAAATATATCAAAGGACTTAAAAAGCATGCGGAAGACCTTCCGGAATCTATTTTTGAAGCCCGCGTAAAAGAAGAAACTGAGAAGTGGGAAGCAATCCTGAAAATGGATGGCACAGAAAACGCATACTTATTACACAAAGAGCTTGGTGAGTGGATGACAGACAATATGACAGTAGTACGTCATAACGACCGTCTGGAAAAAACATACCAAAAACTTACGGAATTACAAGAACGCTGGAACCACATCAACATCAACGATACACAACGTTGGTCCAACCAAGGTGCTCACTTTACACGTCAGTTAAAGAACATGTTATATCTTGCAAAAGTTATGACAAAAGGTGCCCTACTGCGTAATGAATCTCGTGGTGCGCATTACAAACCAGAGTTCCCGGATCGTGATGACGAGAACTTCTTAAAAACAACTATGGCGAAATTTGATCCTGCGACAGGTGAGCCAATTATTTCTTATCAAGAGGTAGACGTTTCGTTGATTCCGCCACGTAAACGTGACTACTCAGCATAAGAGGAGGAGACTTAAACATGGAAACAACAGCTAACACTGGTAGAATGGTAGATGTTGAGATCCTTCGTCAAGATACTGAAAACGGTCAAAGCCGTTGGGAGAAATTCCGAGTGCCTTACCGTCATGGTATGAACGTAATCTCAATTTTAATGGAGATCCAAAGAAACCCGGTTACTGCAGATGGCAAAAAGACTAATCCTGTAACTTGGGACATGAACTGTCTTGAAGAGGTTTGTGGTGCATGTTCAATGATCATCAACGGACGTCCACAACAATCTTGTTCTGCATTGGTAGATAAATTAACTCAACCAATCCGTTTAGAACCAATGGCTACTTTCCCGGTAGTACGTGACTTACAGGTTGACCGCAGCCGTATGTTCAACGCACTTAAAAAAGTAAAAGCTTGGGTACCAATCGATGGTACGTATGATTTAGGTGAAGGTCCACGTATGCCAGAGCGCAAACGTCAATGGGCTTATGAATTATCTAAATGTATGACTTGTGGTGTATGTATGGAAGCATGTCCAAACGTATCTGAAGGGGCTTCATTCATTGGACCAGCTCCATTATCACAAGTACGTTTATTCAACACACACCCAACTGGTGCGATGAACAAAGATGAGCGTCTAGCTGCTATTATGGGCGACGGAGGTCTTGCGAACTGTGGTAACTCACAAAACTGTGTGGCTGCTTGTCCAAAAGGTATTCCATTGACAACATCAATCGCAGCACTTAACCGTGCAACAACTGTCCAAATGTTCAAGAACTTCTTCGGTTCTGACCACATGGTTGACTAATAAAGTAAAGCCTGGAGGAAATACATCCTCCAGGCTTTTTTCTGCTTAGATGGAAGGACCCTCTCTTTACATAAAAACAGCGAGGGCAATCAAGCTGTTTACAAAAGGGCATGAACCGTTAAGATTGATTGTTGCGCATATATATAGAAGGACTTTCTAATAAGCGTACTTCTGACTGGAATAAAAAGTATCCTTCCATAATGATTCCATGCTATAATGAATGAGTATTCATTCTTTGGGGATGGAATGGAATGTAGCGGATGAGGGAGGATTTATAATGAAGGCAAAATATATTGAAGAGCCGACAAAATGGGCAAGTGATTTTTCATTTTCAGTGGAGGTCCAGGTGCGTTTTTCAGAAACTGATATGTTCGGGCACGTCAATAACACAGTTGTGTTTACATATTTAGAGCATGCGCGTATTGAATATTTGAAATCAATTGGTTTGATGAGCAAAGAAGGGAATATTCCTGTAGTAGCCGATCTGCAATGTGACTATGTACGGCAAATGTTCTTTGATGAAAAGATAAAGGTTTACGTGAAAATTGCCAATGTAGGCAGTAGCTCTGTTGATATTCATTACATGGGTAAAAACGAAAAAGAAGAAATTGTATTTACTGCAAGAGGCACAATTGTACAAATAAATGGGGAAAACGGCAGGCCTGTTCCGTTTACTGATGAAGAGAAAGAATTATTGCATGGGAAATAGTGAAAATGCCCTCACCTCACGCCAACTTTAACATACTGTACAAGGAAGAGGATGGGAGGTTGTTGCTAAATGAGTAGCCAGCAGTCAGGCTTTCTTCTAACTAAACGGGAGCGCGAAATATTCCAACTGCTGATTGAGGATTATTCAACAAAGGAAATTTCTGAAAAGCTACAAATTAGCGAGAAGACAGTGCGGAATCATATTTCCAATACGATTCAAAAGCTGGGTGTCTCGAGTCGAACGCAAGCACTTGTTGAATTATTACGACTACAAGAATTATCTCTAAACTGAATGTAGGCTTGCTATTTGCCCAAAAACACTTCAAAATAGATATATGAATATTTGGAGGAGTGAATGGGTTAGATGAGGGACAACAGTAAACACAGCTTTGAATCTGTAGCATCTCTAGAAAAAGAGCTACGGTACATTTCACACTTAATCAAACAAAAAGGTCGTGAAATTTTAAGTAATTATACGATTACACCTCCGCAATTTGTGGCTTTGCAGTGGTTACATGAGTCTGGAGATATGACAATCGGGGATTTATCGAATAAGATGTATCTCGCATTCAGCACTACGACAGACCTCGTCGACCGTATGGAAAAGAATGAGCTGGTACAGCGTATTCGTGATGAGCAGGATCGTCGTGTCGTTCGCATTCACTTACTTTCAGAAGGTGAGCGCATCATTCAAGAAGTAATTGAAAAACGCCAAAACTATCTTCGGGATCTACTGGAGAGTTTTGATACAGATGAAGCGCAGAACCTACTACAACTACTACAAAAATTGCATTTATTAATGAAATAGGATTGAGGCGGTAAATGTGAATGCCCCGATTGGTGTTATCGATTCAGGTGTGGGTGGCTTAACAGTAGCAAAAGCGATTATGGAGCTTTTGCCGAATGAAACAATTTATTATATTGGTGATACAGCGCGCTGTCCATACGGCCC
This sequence comes from Planococcaceae bacterium UBA3378, assembly GCA_002359075.1. Taxonomy (GTDB): domain Bacteria; phylum Bacillota; class Bacilli; order Bacillales_A; family Planococcaceae; genus Lysinibacillus_B. Next base: position 8,792 of record DEQA01000097.1, on the reverse strand, counting down.
CCGCTCAAAGCAGGAAGTGCGTACATTTACGTGGCAGATGGCAAAGGCGCTGGAGAAAATGAATGTCAAAATGCTGGTTATTGCGTGCAATACAGCAACTGCTGTAGCACTGGAAAGCCTGCAGAAACAAATGCCGTTCCCGGTGCTCGGTGTGATTAACGCGGGGGCACGGGCGGCGATAAAAAAAACAAAGCGCAATGAAATTGTTGTTCTGGCAACAGAAGGTACAGTTAAAAGTGCTGCTTATGAACAGGCAATCTATTCATTGAGCACAAAAGCAAAAGTAATACCGCTTGCATGCCCTACATTCGTGCCACTTGTAGAAAGTGGTGAGTATGAAGGGCAATTCTCTTATGACTTGGTGGCAAGTGGGCTTAAGCCATTGGAGGAGGAACGTTTCGATACGGTTATTTTAGGATGTACACATTACCCGATTCTACAAAAGCAAATTGAAGCAGCTGTAGGGGAAGGGGTATATGTTCTCTCATCGGCCGAGGAAACAGCCCGCGATGCGGAAGCAATCCTTGCGTTTAACAATCAGCTGCGGAAAGATACGTCACCGCCCGAGCATAAGTTCTTTGCTTCCGGGTCGGTGCCTATTTTCCGTTCGATCGCTGAGCGCTGGCTGGAGCTGGAGCATCTGGATATTCACCGTATAAAATTTTAAAAGTCCGGCTGTTTATGCAGCCGGGCTTTTTTTAATCGTACGGTAGAAGTTTTTTCAGGAGATGTGCCATTTCGGTGATAATCTGGTCGTTTCACCTTTTTCGGCCCTGAAAATTATGTTGAGATAAGGGGCAGAATTATGAGGAGGTCTACCATGACAAGACATGATAACCGAGCTGCAGGCGAGTTACGCCCAGTTCATATTGAAAATAATTATTTAATGCATCCGGAAGGTTCTGTACTGATAACTGTCGGTAATACGAAAGTCATCTGTACAGCAACAGTCGAAGAAAGAGTACCGAGCTTCCTGCGTGGACAAGGGAAAGGCTGGATTACGGCAGAATATGCAATGCTCCCGAGAGCGACTGCTCAGCGTACACAACGTGAATCCTCACGCGGAAAAGTAAATGGACGCACGATGGAAATCCAGCGTCTGATCGGACGGGCTTTACGTGCTGTTGTGGATCTAGAGGCATTAGGTGAAAAAACAGTATGGATTGACTGTGATGTCATTCAGGCAGATGGCGGTACACGTACTGCTTCCATTACAGGTGCATTTGTTGCAATGACACAGGCTATTGCCAAGCTTGGTGCTGAAAAGCCATTTGCTACATTCCCGGTCGTTGATTTCCTTGCTGCAACGAGTGTAGGAATTGTAGAGGGAACAGGTCCTGTACTGGATTTAAACTATGTGGAAGATGTCGATGCAGCGGTTGATATGAACATCGTTATGACAGGAGAAGGACGCTTTGTCGAGCTGCAGGGAACTGGTGAGGAAGCAACGTTTTCACGCGAGGAATTAAATGAACTGTTAGGTCTTGGAGAAGCAGGCATCGCTCAATTAATTACTATTCAAAAGGAAGCATTAGGTGAGCTGGCAGCCCTGGTCGGATCAAAGGAGGAAGCATAACATGAAACAAGTAGTGATCGCTACGAAGAACAAAGGAAAAGCAAAGGACTTCGAGGCACTGTTTACTCCGCTAGGCTATGAGGTTGTCACGATGTTTGACGTGGCTCCTGATATGGAAATTGAAGAAACAGGTACAACCTTTGAAGAAAATGCCGTATTAAAGGCTGAGACGCTTTCTAAGGCACTTGGTACGATTGTCATTGCAGATGATTCAGGCTTGGCTGTAGACGCGTTAGATGGCGCACCAGGGGTCTATTCTGCACGCTATGCAGGCGACCATGATGATGAAGCAAATATTGTCAAAGTGCTTGAAAACTTAAAAGGCCTGCCGGAAGAAAAACGTACAGCCCGTTTTATGTGCGCTCTTGCCATTGCAGGCCCGGAGCTCGAAACGACAACTGTGTTCGGTTCATGTGAAGGTGTGATTTTAGAAGAAAAACGTGGAACAAACGGCTTCGGCTATGACCCGATTTTCTTTGTGCCGGAGCTAAACCGTGCGATGGCAGAATTGTCACCTGAAGAAAAAGGAGCCATTTCCCACCGCGGAAATGCCATCCGTAAGCTGGCAGACCTGCTGCCAACGTTACTGCACTAAGAAGGGGGCATACGGTGATGAAACTATTAATCATGAGTGATACGCACGGAGATGCAGAAGTGATTGGCAAGGTACGCAGCTATTATCCTGAAGCAGAGGCAGTCATCCATTGCGGTGATAGCGAGTTGCCGTATGACCATCAGGCTCTTCAAGGAATCGAGCGTGTACGCGGCAACTGCGACCGCGGTACTGCCTTCCCGGAGGAAAAAGTATTCCAAATAGGTGACACAACCGTGTTTGTGACACATGGCCATCTATTTAATGTAAAATCATCGATCCTATCGCTCACATACCGGGCAAAAGAGCTTGACGCCGACATTTGCTGCTTCGGCCACTCCCATGTACTCGGAGCCGAAAAGATCAATGACACACTCTTTATTAACCCGGGCAGCCTGCTAAAACCGCGCGGCCGTAAAGAAAAGACCTTTGTCGTTATCGAAATCGAAGAAGACAGCTATGTGGTAAACTGCTATACGGATGACAATGAGCTGTTGAAATCACTGCGTTTTGAACGCTAATGAAGCAGCTTTATTCCCAAAGATGTGGAATAAAGCTGTTTATTTTTTATATAAAGGCTGGACGGGAAAACAAAATGATGCAGTAAAGCAAATTTTTTTGAAAAAATATATTGACTTTTGCTTGCTCTCTGCATATAATAATAATTGTCTTTGATACAAAAAAGACGAATAAAAAAATGTCTCAGTAGCTCAGCTGGATAGAG
>DEQA01000097.1:0-5880 GCA_002359075.1 Planococcaceae bacterium UBA3378 | reverse complement strand
AGAGCAACGGCCTTCTAAGCCGTCGGTCGGGGGTTCGAATCCCTCCTGGGACGTAGATAAAACGTACACAAACCATTGATACATAAGGGTTTGTGAAAAATTAGGGCTTCGGTCAGGGCTTCGGTCACTGATGCAGAATCCCTTTTTTTGTACTCAAAATTACGCAATCTATATGAACGAAAGTATCTTCCGATTCAAATGAATGGAGGATTTTTTTTATGACCAAAAAGTCGGATTTATTTGATGTATTTCACGCTGACAACAAAATAGCTTACCGCTTCTATAAAAGGGGATAAGGTAACTACAGCACGCTACAAGCCCTTTACAGAAACAGTAGGGAAATCATTAATCAAATGGAGGTTAGTGGCTATAGACCACGTACCATCAAGGATTATAATACAGTGCTGGTGAATTTCTCAAACAGTGTAGGGATTACTTATTTAGAGGATATCACAGTAGACACTATTTACTCATGGCTTAATAGTATGCGTGTAGTGAATCAAACAAAGTTAACACACCTAAAGGTTCTGAAATCGTTCTTAGGTAAATGTTTTACCAATGGTTGGCTTAACTTAAACTTTTGGCAATCAATCAATGTGAAGGTAGATAAGAAAGTTAAAAAGGGAGCAAAGCCAAATGACATTGCAATCTTAGTGTCGTTAATTCATAAAAGTACATTCATTGGTCTGAGAGATGTAACAGCTATTTTAACGATGTATAAGACAGGGATTCGAATTAACACTCTAGGACAGTTAAGAGAGTCACATATGATTGGGGGAACAAATTTCTTGTGCTAGATGGAGCAATATTAAAAAATCATCAGGTATTGAAGTTACTGATAGATGACCAGTTGGTGGATTTATATCGAGCGCTTATCCAATTAATGACAAGATTAGAGAGCACTATGGGGAAAGCAATAAAAATCTTTTTGTCTCCTCAAAGGCACCAACATTGAACACGAAGTCAACCAACAATGCCATTCTAAACAACTTACATAGCTGATGGTTACGTAGGAGTAGATTGCGGAATGACAGATTATTCTTATGGAGAACTTCAATTATATAACAACCAAGAAACATATGTGATGAATATAGAAGAGTATAGTAGTGACCCAAGATTATGGGAATTGCAACTTGTTATAAATGGTAGTGAAAAGTATACTTATCGTGACCTAATAAAAGAAAATAAACTCGAACCTACTACAAACAAAGTAAGTGATGATGCAATTTATTTTTATATGATGCAATTATATAGACAGCTGACTATGAAGTTTTAACATAAAATAAATATATTTTTAAATTAGATCCGATTTTTAGATCTAATTTGCAAGAAAAGAGTATTTTTAATAAATGTAGATTTGTTACAGCAAGATGATATAATAATCGAGATTATAAGTTATATGGAATTTGTGTTTAAACCGAAGGTATACATCTTATTAGATTATCCTTGAACCAAGTTGGGAAATATATATCACTCTCTAGTTAGAAAAATTGAGGATATGAAGATTGTAAGTGTTCAAATATTTAGAGCTTTATGGACGATGCTACATGAATCGTAGTTAGGCATACTTGGTATCTAGGGGGCAGGAAAGGGGAAATAGATGGCTATACATAAAGTGGAGTTTCCTTATGATTCTTCTCATAAGGAACTTTTTTTTCAATTAGAAAAATTCAAATGGATAAATGTCTGTAAGAACATTTCTATATGCTTTTTTGTAGTTTATTTCATAATATTTTTAGGTTTTAAAAATCATTTTAATTTACCTGGTGTTAAAGTTGTTGAAGAAGACTTTTTTAATTTTATTTTGATAGGAATAACCTTGTTATTCTACAATTTTATATGCTTTTTACAAAGATATATAAGTTTTTCTGTAATAAAGAAGACAACTAATAAAATATATCAAATTAGTAATGGGAATTTATTTCTATCTTTTTTTAATGTGTTATGCTCTAGTTTTAAGAAATACAGTTCTATAAAATCATGGAGAGAAGGAATAAATTTAATAAAAAATTTGGTTTCACCGGATTTATTTTTCTCGAAATTCTTCAAACACGAACTAACAAGAAACGAAGTAAGTAAAGAAAATGCTTGCACAGAGCGTTATTATTCAATTGGAAAAAGTGGCGAAATTTATTCTAATATAGAATGGTGCAAAATTAAAATTGAGAGAAAGTTTTTTATTGAATGGACTAATTGGTCAAATATTATAATTACGGTATTATCGGTAATTATAAGTGTTAGGTTATTCTATTTTAGTAGCAGTAAATCTATATTAATAATATCGATTTGGTTTTTAATATTCAGATTGATATCAAGAGGTATAGAAATTTCGATAGCATTTTATTCAGATGTTGTTCAAGTGCAATCACAAGTCTTTAAGAAGTCAAAAGGAAAAGTTAATTCAGGAGAGGTAATTCATCAAAACGATAAATATGATATTAATAACCACATATGTAGGCGTAATAATGATGTTATATGTAATTTTTTTGAGGAAGAGCTTACTGAAAACATAGTATATATTGATAAATTTAAATCTTCGATTTTAAGAAGTGAAGCTAGAATTTCTTTAGCAATGCATACATTAGTAGAATTGTTTTATTTATATAGTGCTATTTATATTTACTGTGATTGGGCATTTATATTAGATAATAACATTGAAGTTATGAGTCCATTAAATGCACTCCTAATTAGTATGAGTCTGGGCGTTTTTAACATATCATATTCAATGGATTATAATAATTTAATTATGGGAGTTATTCATGTGAGCCAGGTCTTTCTCAGTGTAATATTAATTTTATTATCCCTAGCACAATATCTTAGCAAAAGTGATAATATTAATGAAAATGAGTATGAGAATAGGCTCTATTCATATGTTTACTTAAATGCTATGAAGAAAAAGAATAAATTAATCGACCAGTATCATTCTAATGATGTTGTACAGGTTAGTAGTAACTTAAAAACATATAATAATTTCAGTGAAGTTATTGTCGAAGTTGGAGAAACCGAAAACACCGTTATAGAACTCCATTTTAGAAACAAAGAGGAGAATTATACGAAGGTATAGACAATATACGAACCAAGTTCGTAAATATGTAATATTCCCTAGTGGAGAGAATTATTCAAATTAACCCATAAAGTAAAAAAGTTGTAATAAAGGTAATCCTAACTTTATGCATGCTTAGAATATAAATCACATAGAAATACTAAATCTCAGGAGGATCATATCTTGAAAGCAACAGAGTCTATTATTCAGCCAATGCTTGAAGGTACAAAACAATACTTAATTCCTCTATTTCAAAGAACTTATAGTTGGTCAAGTCCACAATGGAAACAATTATGGGAGGATATATTAGATATAGAAATAGTCAATAAAAATAGGGGGCATTTTATAGGTTCAATTGTCAGTATGTCACTTGAATCTGAACCACATGAAGTTCAAAAATATTTGATAATAGATGGACAACAAAGACTAACAACGCTGTCAATATTATTAGCAGTAATAAGAGATATAGCTAGAGACAATGGAGATAAAGAACTATCAGAAGAAATTCATGAAAATCTATTGGTTAACAAATGGAAGTCGAATGATAATTTTTACAAGATTCTCCCAACTCAAGTTGATAGAAAAGCATATAAAGCAATTATAGATTCAGTTGAGTATGTAGATGAAGAATCCAATATAAAAAAAGCTTATGAGTATTTCAAAAATAAAATAAGTAAAACAGATCTTGATATAAGGGAATTAAAAACATTAGTTTCAAATAAACTTTCAATAGTTAGTATTGTTCTTGCATCTGATGATAATCCTTATTTAGTATTTGAAAGCCTAAATGCAAAAGGAAGACCATTAACTCAAGCTAATTTAATCCGAAACTATTTCTTCATGAGAATTAGTAATGAAATGCATGAACAAGTTTATCAGAAATATTGGAAACCGATGCAGGATATTTATCAGGATTCATTAACAGAATATATTAGGCACTTTTTGATGAGAAATGGGAAGGTAGTTAGAAGCACTGAGGTTTATTTAGAACTGAAAAATACAGTAAATACTGGAGGAATAATTGAACATATCAAAGAATTACATCAATTATCTCTTTATTATGAGTGTATATTAAATCCTAATTTGATTGGCGATTTAAAAATTAGGAATGTATTGCATAGATTAAATAGACTAGATGCAGGCACTTCTTATCCATTTATATTAAATATGTACACTTTATTTAAAGAAGGTAAACTCTTATCTGATGACTTTGTATCAATTGTTAACATAATAGAGAACTATTTAATTAGAAGATTTGTTTGTAATATCCCAACCAATGAATTAAATAAAATTTTCCCGTTGTTAATTCAAAAAGTTAATGGTTTTTCAGACAGAGAGCTTATAGAGGAAATAAAAGCATTCTTACAAAATAAAGGATATCCTAAAAACCAGGAATTTAAAGAAAAGCTATTAACAAATCGTTTATATGGCAGTGGTGATAGAGCAAGAAAAACCAAATTTATACTTGAATCTTTGGAAGAATCATATAAGCATAAAGAAAAAATTAATTACGAGAACTTGACTATAGAACATATAATGCCACAAACACTTTCAGATTCTTGGAAGATATCTTTAGGTGAGAACTGGGAGAACATCCATGATAAATACGTACATGTTTTAGGTAATTTATCACTTACAGCTTATAACTCAGAAATGTCAAACGAACCTTTTCAAAGAAAACTAAAAAATTTGGCTGGAAGCCATTTAGAAATAAATAAAACGTTTCGTGTTTTAAACAATTGGGGAAAAGATGAGATAATAGCAAGAACCAATTTACTAGCAGATATGTGTTTACACGTCTGGAGTTATTTTGGTTCTATAGATAATGAAATAAAAGATGTGAAAGGTACTACCCCAAGATTGTTAAATATTTTTGATAAGAATATTGAGGTTACAAATTGGAGAGAAGTTTGGATTAAAACATTAAATGAATCAATCTTATTAAAAAATGAGAACTTTTCATTAATTCAAGAAAAATATCCAAACTTATTTTCATCAGATATTAATAAATTTAAAAGAAGAGGTGTGCTAATTAACGATATGTACGTTAATGTAGATTTTAGTGCAAGAGATATTTATAGATTAAGTCTTAAGATAATTGAAATTATTGGTGTGCCGAAGGAAGAATGGAATGTTGAAATAGTTGTTAAATAGGGTTTATCAATATCGAAAGTAAGAAAAAAATTCTGATTGTGATTTAAGCCGAATATTCATTGATGTTTTATAAAGCATTACATATAATTGTAATTAAGATAGTTCCGGTCTAAAAACGTAATTTGACCGAATCCCTAGTACGAGTTGAATACGTCTTGAACTCTTGGTATGACTGCATTGGTAGTGAAAACTATAGTGGTAAGCTAAGCCGTCGGTCGGGGGTTCGAATCCCTCCTGGGACGTATCAAGGTTCAGATAGAATAAGTTTGAACCAACTGAAAAGCGCTTCAAATCCTTTAATATCAAGGATCTGAGGCGCTTTTTTTTGAAAATACGATTGAAAATGATATCTCCTGTATTTAAGCACACTGAATAAATTTGCTAAATAGTTGATTATTTTGTTTCCTCAGGTCTGGGCTTTACAGAGATTCAGCCTATAACTGATTTTATGTTAAAATTCCATAGCTTAAGTAGGGAGTCTTTTGGATATTTTAATATAATAAATTCACGTATTTATTTAAATACTCTCGAAATCTAACTTTTCTTATTAAATATTATTTGATAAATATTGGTTCTATAAAAACGAAATATGAGGAAAAAGTAATAATGTAAAAATGATAATATTAATTAAAATAAATTAATAATTTGATGAATAATGATTCCATTTTCCTATTTCGATAATC
>DEQA01000120.1 GCA_002359075.1 Planococcaceae bacterium UBA3378 | reverse complement strand
AGCTGTTCTTTTAATAATTCGTACGCCGCATGGTCTGATGGCGATTGGGCTTCTGAGTCTTCAATGAAGTCTCCTAAGTGTGAATCGTCCTCTTCCCCAATTGGTGTTTCAAGAGAAACTGGTTCCTGTGCGATTTTTAAAATCTCACGGACCTTTTCAGGCGTTAAATCCATTTCTTCGCCGATTTCTTCCGGCGTCGGTTCGCGGCCTAAATCTTGCAGTAACTGACGTTGAACACGGATTAATTTATTGATTGTTTCCACCATGTGCACCGGGATACGGATCGTACGTGCCTGGTCGGCAATCGCACGTGTGATCGCCTGACGGATCCACCAAGTAGCATATGTTGAGAATTTAAATCCTTTTCGGTGGTCAAACTTTTCAACTGCCTTAATTAAGCCCATGTTTCCTTCCTGGATTAAATCCAGGAAAAGCATACCGCGCCCTACGTACCGTTTGGCGATCGATACAACAAGACGTAAATTAGCCTCCGCAAGACGTTTACGCGCTTCTTCGTCCCCTTGTTCAATACGTTCTGCCAGACGAATCTCTTCTTCAGCAGAAAGTAGATCAACACGGCCGATTTCCTTTAAATACATGCGAACCGGGTCATTAATTTTTACACCAGGAGGAACACTTAAATCATTTAAGTCGAATGCTTCTTCGCTCGCTTCTTGCTTTGATAGCGCCTCTTCCTCAAATTCTTCCTTACCTTCCACCTGCACATCATTTTTTTCAATTTCATCTGCAAAATTAAATACTTCTTCTGTATCTAAATCAAATGATGCAAGCTTTTCCGAAATTTCTTTCATGGAAATTTCGCCATCTTGTTTTGCTTTGGCTTTAAGAAGAGTTTTCACCTCATCTAAAGTAAGTTCATTTCCTGTTTCTTTCGAACGTTCTGACTTGTCCGCCATAAACCTTCCTCCTTCTATGCAAACCGAATCGGATCACATGCTTGCTAGCTGCCGCTTTAGCTGAATCTGTTTCGCGACTAAATCACGAGCACGTAAATAATCAAACATTTTCTCCGCTTCTTTACTTTCATGAATTAAATTATCTATTTCTATTTGGATGCGGTATTTTCTCAGTTGTTTCAAACAATCAGCCACTTCTTGATCCCCATGATCGGGATCCCGCTCCACCAGGGCTGCCTCCATTACTATTTTGCGGAGATCTGCTTCATCCAACAGTTCTACAAAACGATGGTAGTCAGAAGAGGAAAATTCCTCATAAAATCCAATCAGCTTAATGAAAACCGTTTTGTAATCATCGCGGATAAATGGATCCGGCTCTTCACTGTTCAAAATTTTGTCAACTACATATACATTATGAAGCATATGCGCCAGCAGCAAGCGTTCTGCACGCTCTGTAGCAGTCAATGGCTTAGTTTGCGCCGGAAGCTGCTGATTTACCAGCCCTATTTTTTTTTCAGTCTGTTTATGATGCTTTACTTGCTCCGCCTCAAACTTGCGGTACTCGGCTTCTATGGCTTCCTTCGTAATGTTCGTCTCTTTGGCAAGCTGATTAATATATAAATCACGCTCAATCGGAGACGTTTTACCGACTAAATGACCAAGGACCTCATGAATATATTGGAACGTATCATTTTCAAACTGAAAATTTTTACCCCGTCTTGCATGCATCATCATAAATGCAATATAGGCAAACGGTTTTTCTAATATTTGATTGGTAAAGCTCTCTGCACCGTAACGATGAATGTAATCATCCGGATCGAGTTTATCAGGTAACACCGCAACCTCAATTTTCAGTTTTTCCGCCTGTAACATTTCCGCCGCACGTTTGGCAGCCTCAAAACCAGCGTTGTCCCCATCATAGCAAATCGTAATTTGCTCCACTAAGCGTTTGAGCTTTTGGACATGCTGAGGTGTGAGCGACGTTCCCATCGTTGCGACAGCGTTGTGTACACCAGCCCGGTTTGCAGCCAGCACATCGATGAATCCTTCCATTAAGACGGCCTTTCTTGTCTTACGGATCGATGCACGTGCCTTATCGAGATTATAGAGAACCTGACTTTTATGAAAAATCGGTGATTCCGGACTATTTAAATATTTTGCTTCATCTGCATCACTATTTAAGATTCGCCCTGAAAACGCAATTACCTTTCCATTTTCATCACGAATTGGAAACATTATTCGACCCCGGAAACGATCAAAATAGCTATTGTCATTTTCCTTATGAATAATTAGGCCGCATGTTGCCATATCCTCTAACGTAAAACCTTTACGTTCGAGCAGTGTTGCAAGAGCATCCCATTTCGGTAAAGCCCAGCCGATTTTATGCGTGTCAATGAGCTCGCGTGTAAATCCACGTTCCATTAAATACTGTAATGCCTGCTCCCCGTCTTCTGTGTTGACAAGCAAATGATGATAAAACTCGGTCGCAAACTCATGTGCCTCCCGCATCTTCATTTCTGTTGGAGAAAGGCCTTTCGCTCCCCCAGTATTTTGCGGCTGCACATCCACCTGTACACCGACTCGTTCTGCCAGCTTGACCACAGCATCCGGAAAAGGAATATTTTCGATATCCATCACAAAGGTAATGGCATTTCCACCTGCACCGCAACCAAAGCAGTGAAAGATCTGCTTATCCTGTGACACTGAAAAAGAGGGAGTCTGCTCACCGTGAAATGGACATAATCCAAACCAGTTACGACCTCTCTTCGTCAACTGCATATAATCGCTGATGACATCGACTATATCGGACTGCGAACGAATCTGCTCAATTAACTGTTCAGGAATTTTCCCAGTCATGTAATCACCATTCTTTTTTTTGTCCTTAAACACAATTCGAGATAAAATGAAAAAACCCTTTAAATTTCGACAAAAAATTTATTATTTTTCACACTATCGTCCCTATGTAAGTATTTTTACCACAATTTTATTATTATAAAACAATCCACAAAATAATTCCATATTTTTTTACTAAAAACACGTGAAAAAAACCTCCTCCTTTACTAGAGGCGGTTTTATCGGTTATAGCAGCTTGTCTTGTTCTATTTTATCAATAATACAGTTGGCTGTCTCCTCAACTGCCTTATTTGTTACGTCAATCACCTCACAACCCACTTTTTCTACAATTTTATAGAAATACTCAATTTCTTCTTCTATACGGTCATGCCGTGCATATATAGCCCCTTCTCCCAATCCAAGAGCTATCAGACGTTCTTTGCGTATGTTATTCAGCTGCTCCGGCGAAATAACAAGTCCAAAACACTTCTTAGGATCCACCATAAACAATTCAGCCGGCGGATCGACTTCCGGTACAAGCGGCACATTGGCGACTTTATACCGTTTATGGGCTAAATATTGGGACAAAGGGGTTTTCGATGTACGTGACACACCTACCAATACAATGTCTGCAAGCAGGATTCCCCGCGGATCGCGGCAGTCATCATACTTTACCGCAAACTCCACCGCTTCAATTTTTTCAAAGTAGGATTCATCCAGCTGATGCACAATCCCCGGCAGTTCAAGGGGTTTTTGCTTAATCTTGCTTTCCAGCAGATCCAGCGTAGGCCCAAGCAGATCAATTACCGCAACATTATGCTTAACACCTAGATCATATAATACTGCGCGCAATTCTTTTTCGACAAGTGTAAAAATTATAATGGCATCTTGCTTTTTGGCAATACTTATTATTTGTTTTAAATGATCTTCCTCATGAATGTGGGGAAACCTGCGGATCTCTACCTGTTCAAATTGCGGCCTAAACTGGCTGACGACAGCCTTTACTGCCAGTTCCCCTGTCTCACCGACGGAATCCGACACGACAAAAAAACGTAATTTCTCCATGGGCTACACCTTACAGGTCATGCGTTTCCGCTAGTGAAATAAACGCCTTTGTAATATTTGTCTTTGTTAGGCGGCCAACAATTTTAAGACCCTCTTCTGTTTCATCCACCACAGGTAAGGAATCAATTTCATGCTCGATTAGTTTATTTGCCGCTAATATGAGCGAATCTTTTTTTAAACAGTACGATATGTTTGGCATGCGTGTCATAATAATGTTGACTGGGATTTTATTTAGATCCTGGCTTCCGATGCTTGTACGGAGCAAATCCTTGCGGGATAACACACCTTGCAGATGATTGTCCTGATCAGCTACAAAAAGTGTTCCTACATCTTCTAAAAAAATGTGCAGAATTGCATCATAAACTGTCATATTTTCAGATACTATGACCGGCATAGACTGAAAATCCTTTACTTTTAAATTCATCATCGACTCCGTGATGGATACGGTATTTTTTTTACCGGCGTAAAAATATCCTACACGTGGTCTTGCGTCTAAAAAGCCCGCCATTGTTAAAATTGCTAAATCCGGTCTTAAGGTAGCCCTTGTCAGATGAAGTCGTTCCGCAATCTGTTCACCTGTGATTGGGCCATTCTCCTTGACAATTTGTAAAATGGCGTCCTGACGTTTATTGAGTTCTATTGGACTCACCGCCTCAAATAATGTTATACTTTTTCCTCTATTATTATATACTATTCTAACGCGGATTGCGAAGAATAAAATCTTAATGGTTCAGTGTTGACACCGGTACAATTTTATTGCATATTTACAGTATAGATTAAATAGGCGATGAGCGGGATATAAGTAGTTTTTCAACTTATTTAGCGAGCAGGGACGGTGGAAGCCTGCAACCGAAAAACGAAACGGCACCCGTGAGCTGACTTTTTGAAAGAGGCTTTTTATGATGGCATGCGGTTTTCCATTGGCGAAAACGCTTGACCTTTTCTAAAAAGCAAGCGGGGTGGAACCGCGGGTGCAAATGGTACGCACTCGTCCCCGGGCATATCATATGTCCGGTGGGCGGGTGCTTTTTTCATTGCCGTTTACCGGACAATAAACAGGAGGAATATTGATGGCTCAAAAATCTATGGAAACAATCGTCAGCTTGGCAAAACAACGCGGATTTGTTTTTCCAGGTTCAGAAATCTACGGTGGTCTGGCAAACACATGGGATTACGGTCCGCTGGGTGTTGAACTGAAAAACAATGTAAAAAAAGCTTGGTGGCAAAAATTCGTTCAGGAATCTGAACATAATGTAGGATTAGATGCAGCAATTTTAATGAACCCGCGTGCATGGGTTGCCTCCGGTCATGTCGGTAACTTCAATGACCCGATGATCGACTGTAAGGCATGTAAAGCGCGTCACCGTGCAGATAAATTAATCGAAGACGCTTCTTTAACGAAAACAGGCAAAGAAATTATCGTCGATGGTATGAGCTTCGAGCAAATGAAAGCGAAAATGGACGAATTAGAAGTTACTTGCCCGGACTGCGGTAAAAATGACTGGACTGACATTCGCCAATTTAACTTAATGTTTAAAACACATCAAGGCGTTACAGAATCTTCATCGAATGAAATCTATTTACGCCCGGAAACTGCACAAGGTATTTTCGTTAACTTTAAAAATGTACAGCGTTCTATGCGTAAGCGTACTCCGTTCGGGATTGCCCAAATCGGTAAATCATTCCGTAATGAAATCACACCGGGTAACTTCACATTCCGTACACGTGAGTTTGAGCAGATGGAGCTTGAATTCTTCTGTAAACCAGGAGAAGACCTTGAATGGCATGCATACTGGAAAAATTTCTGTAAAGATTGGCTGTTAAACCTTGGCATGAAGGAAGACTCCATGCGTCTGCGTGACCATGAGGAGGACGAATTATCCCACTACTCAAATGCTACTACAGATATCGAGTTCCGCTTCCCATTCGGCTGGGGTGAACTTTGGGGAATCGCTGACCGTACAGACTACGACTTAAAGCAGCATATGGAACATTCAGGTGAAGACTTCACATACATCGATCCTGTAACGAATGAACGCTATGTTCCTTACTGCATCGAGCCGTCTTTAGGTGCAGACCGTGTAACATTAGCATTCCTGTGTGATGCATATGACGAAGAAGAATTAGAAGGCGGCGATGTACGTAACGTACTACGATTCCACCCTGCTCTTGCACCATTCAAGGCAGCAGTACTGCCTTTATCCAAAAAATTAGGTGAAGAAGCTTCTGCTGTGTGGGCAGAGCTGCGCAAAGCATTCCCGGTTGATTATGACGAATCACAATCTATCGGTAAACGCTACCGCCGTCAAGACGAAATCGGTACACCATTCTGTATCACGTACGATTTCGACTCTAAAGAAGACGGTCAAGTCACAGTGCGCCACCGCGATTCAATGGAGCAAATCCGCATGCCGATTTCAGATGTAAAAGCTTACATCGAAAAGCATTTACAATTCTAAAATGAACAGGGGCTTATTTCGCAAACGCGGGATAAGCTCTTTTTATGCACATGAGGCAGGACTTGAAACGAAGCTGACAACGCAGGTTCCTTCTTTTACACATGCTTAGGCACAGTAAAAGCATCCATCAAATGCATGTATATTTACGTCAGGCCATGCTCCTGCTACACAGTATATAAAACAGAATTTCCTATAATAAAAATGAACAAAATGAACAAAATCTCCTTTTATTAGTTATAATGGATAAAAAGGGTAATAAGGGAGTGTTTTGCTATGTTCTTTCAATCAAAGGAAAAGGCGGTAGCCGCCCAGGATTTATATGACCAAATGAGAGAGATCGTTACAGCTTGTCTGAACCGGGACCTGCCTGAACACAATTCACGAAATCACCTTTTATTTACAGCCAACATGAAACTGGAAGTATTACAGGAAGCGAAGGAAAAGCACCGTCATTTCATTAATGCCTCTACAGGCTCCGGCCGGTTTCACCAAGAGCGCTATGCGAAGCTATCGGATATGTATCATCAGCTTTATCGATTGACGAGAGGCTATATGTATTTATGTGATCCGCGGGAGAGGGAACATTTCAATCACCATTTCCGTCTATCCAGTACGACGATTCAAAACTGCTACGAACAGTTTCAAGCAAGGCATTCCTTTTGTTTTTCAAGCGAAGATGAAGCAGCATTTTTCCATGAATTGAAAGAAGAGATCGTTCCGCTGCTTTGTCAGATTGAATGACAAATTTTATCTTTCCATATGATTACTTATTCAAATTCAAGGGTACATATACTCTTGTAAAGAGGAGTGAAAAAAATGCAAGCAAAGAATTATAAAACGCTAAATACATTAATCCAAAAACATTTTCATGTGAGACATCGCTCATTGGCAATCCGCATGATCTTAACCTTGGAAGATATCAGCTTGCGTAATATCCATTTCGCTAATCTCATGCAAGATTTATCTCCCAAGCAAGGTGTTCCGATCCAGTTGAAACGCTTATCAGCATCCGAGCTGCGCGTTCTGCAACTTTTCTTTAAGGAAATTCAGCGAGATTGCCCTGACTGCTACAAAGCAACTGTCATTCTTATATTAAATCGCATACGGTTATTATTAAATCAAACACTCGTCTCCTATACAGAAAGCAAAAATGTTTCTTCTTCCATTTCGAAGATCACTTCATAATGA
>DEQA01000193.1:9030-9206 GCA_002359075.1 Planococcaceae bacterium UBA3378 | reverse complement strand
CGTTTCGCTCCGATTACTTCAGATATCCTGGATTACGAGGAAGTAATGGCTCGCTTCGATACTATGATGGATTGGCTTGCTGAATTATATATTAATACGTTAAATGTCATTCATTATATGCACGATAAGTATGCGTATGAAAGAATCGAAATGGCACTTCACGATACAAAAATCCT